>NZ_CP023278.1:6782500-6990729 GCF_002896875.1 Nostoc sp. CENA543 | reverse complement strand
CATTTACCACCTTTGCCGCTAATCGTCACAATAGAAGATATCAGCAACATTAATCTCGTCTGTAAATGCTTTAGACCTGAAAGTAGCTTTTGAGTTGTAATCATCTTGGGCAACACCAATTAGGCAAGATCCTAGCACCCCCAGACCAACACGGAGACAAAAAGACACATGAAAACACGAGAGTACAATATTCGCAGTTTGTTTGCACAAAGAAGAATTAACAGTCTAAAGTTAATGCTTTTTGGTGGGGTCGCACTAGTATCTTTGGGTGGCTGTTCCCTGTTACCTAGTCGGACAATACAAACCCAACCCAATGATTCCCAAGCCCAAATTGCTGCCCAAACTGCCACAGAACCAACTCCAGAAGCTGCACCACCGCCAATCATCGCATCTTCTGGTGATCCTAACTTTGTGGTGAAAGTTGTGCAGAGGGTGGGAGGTGCAGTCGTGCGGATTGATTCTGCTAGAACTGTGACATCTCGTGTTCCCGACGAATTTAATGATCCGTTTTTCCGTCGCTTTTTTGGTGAAAATATTCCCTCACAACCAAGACAACGGGTCGAACGGGGTAGCGGTTCGGGATTTATTATTAGTAAATCCGGTCAGATTTTAACTAATGCTCATGTGGTCGATGGTGCTGACCAGGTGACAGTCACCCTCAAAGATGGTAGAACCTTTGATGGCAAAGTTTTGGGTGAAGACCCTGTAACAGATGTGGCTGTGATTCAAATTGATGCCAATAACTTACCCACAGTCGCTTTAGGTAACTCAGACTCCTTACAACCAGGACAACCCGTCATTGCCATTGGTAATCCCTTGGGTTTGAATAATACTGTGACTTCGGGAATTATTAGTGCGACTGGTCGCTCTAGCAGTGATATTGGTGCTAGTGATAAGCGTGTGGACTACTTACAAACAGATGCAGCCATTAATCCAGGAAACTCCGGTGGCCCGCTACTGAACGCCAATGGTCAAGTAATTGGCATGAACACAGCAATTATTCGCGGCGCGCAAGGTTTGGGATTTGCCATTCCCATTAAAACAGTAGAGAAGATTTCCCAAGAATTAATTGCTAAGGGTAGAGTAGATCATCCTTACTTGGGTGTGCAGATGGTAACGCTGACACCGCAAATCCGAGAAAGAATTAATGATAGATTTGGCGATCGCGTTAACATTACATCTGATAAAGGTGTTCTCTTAGTGAGAATTGCCCCACGTTCCCCCGCCGCCAGTGCAGGACTCAGAGCCGGAGATGTCATCCAACGCATCAATAATCAACCAGTCACCACAGTAGAACAAGTACAAAAACTAGTAGAAGAAAGTCAAATCGGTAGTCCCCTGCAAATTCAGGTAGAACGGCAAGGAAAAACCGAACAACTAGCAGTCAAACCAGCACCTTTACCCGTACAGAGAGAAGGGTAAACCAGAGGTAGAGGGCAGGGTGCAGGGAGCAAGGGGGAAATTTTTCTCTCCCCTGCACCCTGCTCCCTGCCCCAATTCCTCTTCCATGCCCAATACCTAAAATTTTTGCATTTTACACTGATTATGTCTGAATCATTACCCATCATCACATTAGGCGATTCCACTTTACGTCAGCAAGCGGTTGAGGTGCAAAATGTTCACGATGCACGTATTCAAAAATTAATTGATGATTTAATTACTACTGCTACCAACGCTAATGGTGTCGGCATTGCTGCACCACAAGTTGCGGAATCAGTGCAATTATTTATTGTGGCTTCTCGTCCTAATCCCAGATATCCCCATGCGCCAGAAATGCCCCCAACACCCATGATCAATCCCAAGATAGTGGCTCACTCAACTGAGATTGTTAAAGGTTGGGAAGGTTGTCTCAGTGTTCCAGGGGTTAGAGGTTTAGTTCCTCGGTATCAAAAAATTCAAGTCGAATATACCGACCGTTACGGCAAATTACAAACTCTAGAACTCACTGATTTTGTAGCGCGTATATTTCAACACGAATACGACCATCTCAATGGACTGGTTTTTCTTGACCGCATAGAATCTACTCTCGATATTGTCACAGAAGAAGAATACCAAAAAAATGTAGCCCAGTATACATAAGCAAAAAAGATTCTTAAGAATGATACCCAACAAGAATTTTTAATGTATACTTAACCTATTGTTAACCTCAAGCTGGGTGTAGCTATCGAATAAATGGCACAAACTGTTATTAGTCGCGAAAGGTTAAGACCGCATTCGTATCTGCCAAGATTCCCTGACTTAACCTTAAATCAGCGTCACAGCGATCAATCAAAAGTGAATACGAATAGCAGTAAAGTGGTGAGAGAGCCACAATTAATACTTTCTGCTACTAGTATGCAAGTTGTACACGCAACAAAGGGGCGCATACGCATCAAAGCGACTGACGATAGTTTTAGCTCCGACTGTGAAAACATCGTCCCATACTTACGACAGTATCCAGCCGTCAAAGAAGTGACTATCAATGAGCGCACCAGCAGCTTGTTAGTGAGCTTTGATGAGCAACAAATATCGCTGTCGCAAATGTTGGGGATATTGCAACAGCTGAATATTCAAATAACTCCAGACTCCCCTATATCCGACCCCTTTGCGGCTTGGAAATCGGCGGAATTTTGGCAAGAACAGACTATATCGTTCATTCCTTTAATGGCGGGTTTAGCCGTCACCAGCAGATTAGGGATTAGTGGTTTAGCCTCGATTCCCGTCTATATGATTACCGCCGATGCCGCGCGGAGGGTAATTGATTATTTAAAACCACGCCTAGTTGATAAATTAAGCGGTGAAAGTATCACTCAGGATGATACAGCAGCAGTGTCAAAAACCTGCTCTCCTGCTTCCAATCAACCTGTCATCGTTAAAAAAGATAGAGAATCGGTGAAGTGGTCAGCAAAAGTGACCTATAGTGTAATACATCAAATACCTGGAAGAATTAGGTTTCATATACCAATATTGACCCGCGATCGCGCCTACGGTCGGAGATTAGAAAAGCTGTTGCAAGCTGATCCTGTAGTCGAGAGCGTACGCATCAATAACAATGCAGCATCAATTGCTATAGCCTACAAAGCTAACGCAGAAATAGCTGTATCTCGTTGGATAAGTCTCATGGAATCAGCCCTAGAGACAACTCCCGCCCAAGTTTCCCCACCAGCACCACAGTCAACGCCAGCTACATCTGAACCAGTAGTGACTCAACAGATGACTGAGCCAGAGAATATCACCACCACAGCCAAGCAAACAGTCTATATATCCAGTTGGTGGGCTGAAATGAAATATTCAGCATTGTCTTATTCTTTGAATTTTATGGCGAATTTACCACTGTAAACAGTCAAAAGTCGCCGGCAAATCACCAAAGCGATTGTTTATTACTTTTGTTCGTCTTTAGAAATATTTGGAGGATTAAAAATGGAAGATTCCGCGTCAGCGTCCGATACTGTACCGCGACCGAGGAAACAGCACTGCACACATTATAGAAAATTCCATATACCGCAATATCTACAACGCCTGTTCAGCCTGCTAGCTCGGAATTACCTCAAACTGACTAGTTCAGTGGCGGTAGATATACAGCAAATAACAGCCAACGATCAGCAATCTACATTTAAGACTTTCCCGCAAATAAATTATCCATCTTGTCCGGTGAGTATCTGGCTCAACCAAGAGCAGATAACGGGTAAGATGCCCATCCCACAAACAAATTTGGGATGTTTTAGCATACCGTCAACGGGGATCGCTGTCTAAAACCACAGCATTTTCAAAAATCATAAATCTGCATTTATGTCCGTCTTGAGGAGATGGGGGTTAATGCTGAGAATCAGGGGCAAAACTTTTTTTGCCTAGGGGTATTAATCGCCTTTTTTTCCGCAAGAGACCACGAAACACCAAGTTTATCTACCGCATCAAGGATCTATCAATGGCACAAACAACCGTACAACTAGCGTCACCTCCTGTGCATCAGTCTCTAGAAGTTGTAGAGAAGCAGGCGGAAGAAGTAGCTGTAACTTCCATAACTGCCTATCAGACACAAAACCAATTCAATGGCTCAATAGTTGCAAACCCGCTTCAAGTTGTATCCCCAAAGCAGATTGCGCCAGTTACCCATAGTGTTGTTCATGCAGTGCCAGGGAGATTACGCTGGCGTGTACCTAGGTTGCGCTACGATACAGATTACGCCAAGCGGCTAGTAGCTTTGTTAGAAGCTGATACTCTAATTACGAAAACTCGCATTCAGCCGGCGGCGGCTTCTTTGGTTGTGGTCTATAAACACAATGCCGTTGCTGAAGCTAAAATGCGATCGCGTCTCAGTTGTCTGATTGTGGCAGCTGGTGATCCTGGAATTGTCCCCATCAACACTAAACAATCATTAGCCACCCCAGAGGAGCAAGAAGAAGCTTCCTGGCCAGGAATGCAACTATCGGTTTTAGCTACAGGATTAGCGATTTTAGGCGGGCCTTTAGGAGTAGCGATCCCATCGTTTTTGACGGCGGGGACAATTGCCTTAGCTACATTACCAGTATTCAAGAGAGCCTTAACCGGAATTGTCACCCAACGCAAACTTACTATCGACTTTTTGGACTTTATTGCGATCGCCATGACCACCGTCCAAGGTCAGTTTCTCACACCGTCCTTAATGTTGAGTTTAATTGAAATTGGCGAAAATATCCGCGATCGCACCGCTCGTTCCTCCAAAATGCAAACCCTAGATTTGCTCAATTCCCTAGGACAGTTTGTTTGGGTAGAACGCAATGGAGAAAAGGTGCAAATCCCCATTCAGCAAGTCCATCCAGGAGATACAGTCATCGTTTATCCTGGGGAACAAATCCCCGTAGATGGCAGCATTATTAAAGGTAAAGTCCTGCTTGATGAACAGAAATTAACGGGCGAATCCGTACCGATTTTGAAAATCAAAGGACAGTCTGTATTTGCCTCCACTTTAGTCAGAGAAGGACAGGTTTACATCTTGGCGGAACGGGTAGGTAGTGACACCCGCGCCGGACAGAGCATTAAACTCATGCAGGAAGCTCCTGTCCATGATACGCGTATGGAAAACCACGCGATTAAAGTTGCTGAAATCGCGGTTGTGCCGACACTGTTACTCAGTATGTTAGTGTTTGCCCTCACCCGCAACACCGCCAGAGTCGCAAGTATTCTCACCCTCGACTTGTGTACGGGGATTCGCGTCTCCATTCCCACCACAGTTTTAGCAGCCTTGAGTAACGCCGCCCGTCAAGGGATTCTCATCCGTAGTGGTCGCGCCCTAGAACAACTAGCAGAAATTGATACCATCGTCTTTGATAAAACAGGCACACTCACCCAAGGAGAAGTTTCGGTAATTGCGGTAGATAGCTTTAATCCAGAAATATCAGGCGATCGCATCTTAGCCATTGCCGCCGCCGCCGAACAACGTCTTACTCACCCCGTAGCCGAAGCCGTCATTCGCTACGCCGAAGCCCAGAAAGTCGTGATTCCCAGCCGTAGCAAGTGGGATTATAAACTGGGCTTGGGCGTGAAAGCAGAAATCGACGGTGAGATGGTTTATGTAGGTAGCGAGAGATTTTTACGGCAACAAGAAATTGACATGGAGGTACTCAACGGCAACGGGCAGAAAGCCACCTCTGTAATTTATGTTGCTAGTAATGGGCGACTTCAGGGTAGAATAAGATATAGTGATGTGCTTCGCCCAGAAAGCCGGGAAGTCATCTCCCAACTAATGAATGTAGAAGGTGTAGAGGTGCATATGTTAACCGGAGATAACAAACGCACCGCCCAGGCTGTTGCAGCCGAATTGGGAATTGCTCCCAGCCACACCCACGCAGAAGCCTTTCCAGAACAAAAAGCCACAGTAGTCCGTCAACTGCACGAACAAGGTAAAACAGTGGCATTTGTAGGGGATGGGATTAACGATTCCCCAGCTTTAGCCTATGCAGATGTTTCTGTATCCTTTGCCCACGGTTCAGAAATTGCCCGTGAAACAGCAGACGTAGTGTTGATGGAGAATAACTTGCATGGATTGTTAGAAGCGATCGCGATCGCTCGTCAAGCCAAGCAACTAATTCGGCAAAACACTGGTATTGTTGCTATACCTAACTTGGGAGCATTAGTTATGGCTGTGTTATTTGGATTGAACCCCTTAGCCGCAACAGTAATTAACAATGGCTCAACCATAGTCGCTGGAGTCAACGGGTTACGTCCAGTCCTCAAACATCCAGCCAAGAAAACTCTGCCATCAGGGAGATGAGATGCTAAATCTAGCAAGATTAAGCTAGAAGGCTTTCAAAATCAGATTTTCCATTTCAATAGATTCGGAGGAATGAATTATGCCTAAAATCACCGACTTTGTAGAAGAAGCAGGCGCGCCAGGAATCATTGCTGGTATTGGCGCAGTCTTACTAGCTCCTGTTTTACTTCCTGTAATTGCAGGTGTGGGTAAACCCATCGCCAAATCAATCATCAAAGGCGGAATCGTGGCTTATGAAAAAAGCAAAGGTGCTTTTGCTGAACTCGGCGAAACTTGGGAAGACATAGTTGCAGAAGCTAAAGCTGAACTCGCAGAAGCAAAAGAAGTCCCAGCTTTTGAACCTGCCGCTAATAGCATTGATACTGCGTCCGATAATAGCGTGTAGATTACTAACGAGTAATTAGTAATTGGTAATGCTAATTATTAATTACTCATACTACACAATTCATGATCATAGGTAATCAATAAAGGTGCTTTTCCTCGCTACTAGAAGATTCCTAATTGATTCGTGAATCAATACTGTAGATGTGTAGCCTCATCCTGTGGGTGAGTTACGGCTTACGCCTAACACACCCTATCAGACTGACACACCTAAAATTTTAGATAAAAAATCTCCTGTAGGATGGGCTTCTAGCCCGTCCAAAATACCACAAGAACTATATAAAATTGCCACGCTACTACATATACTTATATTTTTTCAGAGGGTGATTTGATGTTAACCAATAGTCATGGAAATCTCACTACAATGCCAGCAGTTGAAAACCACACCAATTGCAATCAATCATCCACACCCATATCTACTAAAATCATCAGTGATACCCCAGGCAGATTGAGGTTGAGAATTAGTCATGCTCACCGTCAAGCAGACACCATGCAACATATTGCCAACACATTAAAAAGTAAATCCAATGTCCAAGAAGTACGCACCAATCTTCAGCATGGCAGTATTGTAATTAAGCATGATGCTACAGATAGTAGCTGGGAAGATGTCTTAGCAACACTAGAAGACTTAGGCGTAATTTTTGGCGAAGTTGCAGAAGGTAACACCGAAGCAGCCACAACCGTAGCTAGTGCAGTTGTGGATTTAAATAAACGAGTTAAACAAGCCACAGATGGCGCAGTAGATATTCGTTTTCTGTTTCCGTTAGGACTAAGTATTTTGGCGGTGAGACAGTTAATCATTAAAGGCTTGCAGTTAGAAATTATTCCTTGG
Organism: Nostoc sp. CENA543; assembly: GCF_002896875.1. Classification (GTDB taxonomy): domain Bacteria; phylum Cyanobacteriota; class Cyanobacteriia; order Cyanobacteriales; family Nostocaceae; genus Trichormus. The sequence goes on along the minus strand of NZ_CP023278.1, from coordinate 6,983,287 downwards.
TACGTATTAGCTTGGTACTCCTTCGATAGTTTTATTAAACTGCATGGCATCACACCACCAAAATCTAGTCAGGAATAGGGATTGAGGACTAGGGACTGGGGATTGGGGAAAAGAAGACAAGGTAGACAAGGTAGAATCTTCTACCTAATGACTAATGACTATTGACTATTGACTAATGACTAATGACTAATGACTATTGAAACACTCTGTGTTGTAGAGAAGGCATTTGTCTGCGGACTTGTTCTAGGCGTGAGGGATTAATTTCGGCGATCGCTACTCCTGGTTTATCACCAGCATCATCTAAAATCGTCCCCCAAGGGTCGATAATTACCGCATGTCCATGAGTGAGACGGCGATCATAATTATTACCTGTTTGGGCTGGAGCAATGACATAAGCAGTATTTTCAATTGCTCTTGCTTGTAATAATACCTGCCAGTGGTCTTTACCTGTAAAAGCTGTGAACGCAGCAGGAACAAAGATTATATCTGTGCCTTTAGTAGAAAGATGGCGGTAAAGTTCAGGAAAACGCACATCATAGCAGATGGACACACCGATATTACCCAAAGTTTCAGAGTAATGCACAGGCGGAAGTTGTTCACCTGCTACTACCGTACTAGACTCACGGTAAGTATTCCCATCGGGAACATTCACATCAAATAGGTGTACCTTATTGTAACGGGTGAGTTCTTCACCGTTAGGGTTAACTAAAATAGTAGTGTTATAAACCTTACCTGTATCACCCACAGGTACAGGAAAACTACCGCCTAAAATAGTAACTTGGAAGCGTTGCGCCATCTTTTTGATAAAGACTTCACTTGCTTGCGCGATCGCTTCTGCTTGTGCCAGTTTATCCTTTTCCTCTCCCATAAAAGAGAAATTTTCTGGTAAACCCACCAATTCCGCACCCCGGCGTACAGCCAGATCAATCAATTCCTCAGCTTGCACCAAATTCTTTTGCAAATCTGACACACTGGTCATTTGAATGGCGGCGGCTAAATAAGACTTCATAGACTTAAAAAACAGTGTAGTTGTGTGCGATAGATAATCAAATATATCGTTACTTAAATATCCGACAAAGAGGATGAGGGGGCAAGGGGGGACTTATCAATTCAAAATTCAAAATTCAAAATTCAAAATTAAAGATTTTGTCCCCTGTTCCCTAATGACTAATGACTAATGACTAATAACTATGACCCTCGATACTTCTATTCTCATTCAAACTTTTCTTGCTGTGTTTGTGTTGGCAGATGCTGTAGGCAATGTGCCAGTGGTTTTGGCTTTAACTCAGGGTATAACACCGGAGGAAAGAAATAAAATCATTGATAAGGCCATTGTAATCGCGATCGCGGTCTTACTGGTATTTGCCTTTGCTGGTCAATATATCCTGACTTACTTAGAAATCAGTATGGGTTCTTTACGGGTGGCTGGGGGATTATTGCTGCTGTTAATCGCGTTGCAAATGCTACGCGGAGAACTAGATACACCCGTTAATGAACCAGGACAAGGCCGTGATGTCTCAATTACCCCGTTGGCTTTACCCTTGTTGGCGGGGCCGGGTACACTCACAACGGTGATGCTATTCATGTCTAAATCCCAGAGTCCACATCTAGCAGTTGTGTTGGGTATTTTGGGGGCGATGCTGATATCTTGGTTGATTTTGCGTTTAGCTAATCAGATTGACAAATTGATTGGTGTGGCTGGTGCGGTGATTGTCACGCAACTATTAGGTTTTCTGCTGGCGGCCTTAGCGGTGGAGATTGGTAGCACGGGCATTCGGGAGTTGTTTTTGCGGTAGGATACACCCTAAATTAAATCTCAAACTTTTCTTGTTTCTACACAGCTACGAAAAAACCCCTACCTCTTGCCAAGCTTGATTTACGGCTTGATGTTCTGTACTACCTTCTCCGTAGAGTTCCTTCGCTATCTGCACGGTAATATCGGCAGCTTGTTGAAAATTGGCTTTAGAACGCAGGCGATCGCGTAAAGCAATATACCAAATTTTACCCGCTTTTTCCCAAGCATAACCACCAATAGCCGTAGCTGCTAGATAAAAAGCACGGTTCGGAATACCGGAATTAATATGTACACCACCATTATCAGACCAACCGAAATATTGGTCTTTCACATGACCTGGTTGGGGGTCTTTACCTAATACGGGGTCATCATACGCTGTTCCTGGTTCTTTCATAGAACGAATGCCAATCCCTTTAACTTTAGGCATCAGTAACCCTTCACCGATAATCCAGTCCGCCTCTTCTGCTGTTTGATTTTTGAATCTTTGTTTAACCAAGGCACCAAAAACATCAGAAAATGACTCATTCAATGCGCCTGATTCCCCATAATATTGCAACCCCGCTTCATATTGAGTCACACCATGAGTTAATTCATGGGCAATCACATCAATACATTTAGTAAAGCGATTAAATAGTTCACCATCACCATCACCATAAACCATTTGATCACCATTCCAAAAGGCGTTTTCATATTTCACGCCATAATGCACAGTTGAGTCTAAACGCAGTCCTTTATCATCAATTGAATTGCGTTCAAATATCTCATAAAACAAATCATAAGTAGCACCAGCCGCATTCACAGCTTCATTAACTGCTTCATCATTGCTTGGGGGATCACCTTCATTCCAAGCTATAACTCCTGGTAGTTGATAGCCATTTTTCGCATCATAAACTGTGCGTTGTTTTTGTCCAGGTGAAGGAGCTAAAAAGATATTCCCAGCAATATCTCTACGCCCACGCAGTTGAGCAGAAAGATTTAACGTATGAAAAGCCCAACGTCGTTGTAAATCATTACCATTTACCGCCACATTTTCTAATATATGTGGTGGAAGTACACAACATATTGGACATCTACTATTGAGTGAATGATCACAATTATCAGTAGTTAATTTATTGTGTTTTCTAGCCATCTTAACCAATCTCCTTGAGTTAATAAGTAATGAACAACCGTGGATAAAACACCACGGTTGGAAGGAGCAGAGTCATTAATGGAGATGGCGAATCCCTGGTTAATTTGTTGATGAATCTTTCTTATCTCTTATTGTGAGACATATTTCTAAAAAATCAACAGCATTTTGTTCCAGCATCCAAATATTTTTGCTGATAGGAAATTATTTTTTATTTATGTTTCGTTTTCTGTATTACTAGAAAAAGCCGATTAATAATAACTTCATTGATATTACTCTTATTTCAAAAAAGTAATCTTGTATTTTAATAGTATTAATACAGTTGATTAAATATATCTTAAATTCGAGTAGCCGCTTTTCTTCAGTAATACTGCTATTACTGACACAATATTTTTTCCTAGTAGTTACTATTAAGATTAATTAAACAAAAAAATCCTTGAACAATTTCCAAAATCACAATCTTCCCAATGCCCAATGCCCCATTCCCAATGCCCATACCCCTAAAGCCAACCACCAAAAACAGCTAAACCGTAATACTTCCAAGGGACTGCAACAGTTTTAAATCCCGCTTGAGTTAGCATTTGCAAGTGAGTCGCTAAAGTTGCGAGTTGGTCTTGGCTAGAGTATCCTTGCTGGTTGCTAGTGCCTACTTTAGCCCTAATCGCGGCTAAATCAGTTCCTTGTTGTCTAGTCCATTCCTCACGGGCAGCTTGATAAATTTCCGCCAGGGCGGGAGACTCTGGTAATATGGGGTCAGCATTCCAAAAACAACCGTTTTGGCCTAGGCTGGCGGAAATTTGCTGGAATACTTGCAATTTCATCTCATCCTGGAGGTGGTGAATCGCTAAGGATGAAACACAAGCATCAAATTCACTGCCAATATTAAATTTTTCTGGATGAATCGCCCAATCACCAAAATCAGCTTGTATTCCCGTCCATCTGGGTGCATAACCAGCTGCGGCGATTTTGTCCTGAGCAAACTGTAGCATTCGGGGTGAATAATCTAAAGCAACGATGTGTGCATCTGGACAGCGTTCGAGTATCTTGAGACTGACTTCACCCGTACCACAGCCTAATTCTAAAATGTAACGACTAGTAGTAGGTAGACAACGAGTAATGACATCGAGCATTTCGTCATATCGTGGTAGTAACTGACGAATACCGTGATCAAAATCGGCAGTGTTGGCAAACACTTCTCCCGGAAATAGTTGTGACATAATGTCTGAGATAATTTGTTTGACTGGGGCGATCGCTACGATGATTTTAATCTATCGACCCTACCCAATCCCAAGCAGATATTATCCCTAGAAACAATGTTGCCAACTCTTGGCCAGTCACACGTAAAAAGGTAAAAGTATATTTTCTCTCACCTTTTACTTTTACCTTTTGCCTTTTACCCTTCGGGTGACGCTCCTAGCGTCGCTAACGCTGCGCTAACACCACTTGCTACAAGTCGGCAAAGCCGCCCAACGCAGTGGTTCACCTTTTACCTTTTGCCTTTTTTCACTCCTCCTGTCCTACTCGCCGGATATTGAGGATGTCACTCATTTTTTTGATTTGAGTGAATACTTGCTCTAATTGGGGGCGATCGCGTATTTCTATTCCTAAGTCCATTAATGCTGGTTGACCAGTGGAAGTTTTCACTTGGGCGTGGCGGACGTTGATCCCCTGGTCACTTAATCGGGATAAAATATCTTTGAGTACGCCGACTCTATCTAGGGCTTCAATTTGAATGTTGACTGGGTAGGTGTGGGGACGACCACTAGTTTCTACGGTGGTGTTCCAACTTACCGGTACTAGGCGATCGCATTCTACTGGCTCTAGATTATGGCATCCTTGGCGATGGATAGAAATTCCCCGGCCGCGCGTAACTACGCCAATAATCGGTTCGCCAGGAATGGGGGTACAACAGCCTGCTAGATGATAAACTAACCCCTCTACACCTACAATTGGTGAGTCACTGGCGCGGGAGGTTGTCGGCTGATGTCTTGGTGTCGATGACTCTTTAGGGATTAAGGGAATAACATCTGCAACTGGCTGGTGGGCTTTGACTACTTCTCGCCAACGGTTCAGCACTAAATTTAAAGTGACTTCACCGTAACCTAAACCCGCTAGTAAATCTTCTGGACTGTGGTAATTACATCGTTCCGAGACAGTCTGCATCGCATCCGATTTTAGCAGGTTATCAAAACCAGTTTTACCTAGTTCTTTTTCTAATAAATCCCGACCACGGGCGACATTTTCTTCGCGGCGCGATCGCTTGTACCATTGTTTTATGCGATACTTCGCTGTTGAAGTCCTGGCAAAATTCAGCCAATCTAAGCTCGGATGACTATTCTTTTGGGTAATAATATCCACAATATCGCCATTTTGCAGGCGTGTAGACAGAGGAACCATTCTGCCATTTACCCTAGCCCCAGCGCAGTGGTTGCCGACTTCTGTATGAATCCGGTAGGCGAAATCTATACTAGTAGAACCTGGATTTAAGGAAACAACATCCCCTTTAGGTGTAAATACATACACATCATCCTCAAACAAATTATCCTTAACATTATCCAGATACTCCTGTGCGTCCTTCATGTCGCTTTGCCATTCCAGGAGTTGCCGCAACCAGGTAAACTTCTCATCACTGGTGGTTAGCTGACTGTTAGATCCCCCTGTTTCCTTATACTTCCAATGGGCGGCGATCCCGTATTCTGCAATGCGGTGCATTTCCATTGTGCGAATCTGCACTTCTAAAGGACGACCAGTTAAACCTATAACTCCTGTATGCAACGATTGATAGCGGTTAGGTTTCGGTAAGCCGATATAATCTTTAAATCTGCCGGGGATCGGGCGAAAAGCATCATGGACTATCGCTAAAGCGCGATAACACTCCTCATTCGTCTCTACAATAATGCGGAGGGCTGCTAAATCGTAAATTTCATGAAATTCTTTTTGCTGTCGCTGCATCTTTTGGTAAATACTGTATAGATGCTTGGGACGACCACTAATATCTAAACAGCGAATTCCCGCTTGTTGTAACCGTTCTTGTAAGATTCCTGTGGCTTTTGCTAGCTTTTCTTCCCGTGCATCCCGCTTTTCTGAAACATGCTTTTGCATTTGTCGAAAAGCTTCAGGTTCTAAATACTTAAAAGCTAAATCTTCTAATTCCCACTTAATCCGCCAGATCCCCAAACGATTAGCTAAAGGTGCAAAGATATCTCGCGTTTCTTGGGCGGAACGACGGCGGCTGTCTTCTGACATATATTGCAGAGTTCGCATATTATGCAAACGGTCTGCTAATTTCACCACAATGACGCGGATATCTTGCGCCATCGCCAAAAACATTCGCCGAAAATTTTCCGCTTGGCTTTCAGTCTTGCTTTTGAAATTAATTTTAGAAAGCTTAGTGACACCTTCTACTAAACGACGTACTTCCGCGCCAAATAGCTGTTCAATTTCTTCAATTGTGACATCTGTATCTTCAACTACATCATGAAGAAATCCAGCTGCTATCATAGCAGGACTACCTCCTAAATCACGCAGTAATCCGGCTACAGCCACAGGATGGCTGATGTATAGTTCTCCTGACTTACGATATTGACCTTTATGCAGCTGATAGGCAAAATCAAACGCCCGGCAAATTAAAGTGTTATCACTATGATGGACATCGTCTGCTTGCTTACCTTCGGCTGAAGTTTCTCGCATACATTTCTTCAGCCAGTCGGGAAGGGAAATATCAGTTGGAGAACTTATCGCTATACTACTCATACAATAGGAACAGTGATCTGTGGGTTAAGTGAGAAATAGATGCAACTGACAGCATCATCAAGGTGATGTTGCTGTCTCAATGGAAAATAAAACTTGTCTTAATAGGATGATTCCCTATATGCCTATGGTACTCATCCACTCCGAGCTTTGATCAGCATAATCTACGAAAAAATGTAGATGGCAAACACAGCCTCAAAGCAAAGTTTGAGGCTGAAAAATTTGACGAAAGCGTAAGATGAATTATTGTAGAAGAAATTTTTCTTGAAACTAATACTATCCTAAATAGAAGTGAATGTCTTTAACTTCTGATAAATATCCCATCCTAGTCAACTTACTTGAACAATTGCATACAGATGTCACTAATCTTCAAGTAAGTACATCTGAATTAAAAGAGCGTATAAATGCCTTGCAAATTTTTTTTAGCGAAGAGATTGTCCCTTTAACAGTAGATGTCAGCTCACGAGTGCAATCTTACCATACAGAAATAAGCAAACAGCTGCGTTTGTTGGCAGTAGATGTCATGTTTTTGCAAGGGGCGCGGCAAACATCGACAGCACAAACCAGAGTGAAAACAATTAGCGATCGCCTCTCTACTTTAATGCAATATTGCCAAGCCATACTGCAACAGGGGACACAATGAGGTAGAGGGCAGGGGGCAGGGGGAATTATGGCTTATTATCTATGCTCCATTGTTTGAGTTATAATGGTGGGTTAAGCAAGAATAAAAATTATGACTACAGTCGTGATATTGCCCATATCAAATGCTAGTGGTGAAAAATGCTATCAAGCGATCACAGGCGATAAGTCTTCTGTATGCAAAACTGCGGGACAAGCTCTAGATGCTTTAACTGCTGAGTTAGGTGAAACCGAATTTAGTGCTTTGTTGGTGATTCAAAGTTTTCGCCCTGATGAGTTCTTTAGTGCCGAGCAGCAAAAACGCTTATCTGAACTGATGAGTTTATGGCGTACAGCACGCAACCAAGGGAAAGCACTGTCTTTTGAGGAACAAGCAGAATTAGATAGTCTCGTAGATGCTGAACTTAAAGCTTCTACAGCACGGACAGCATCTTTATTGCAGCAAATCAGCCCATGAATCCCTACTATAGTTTGGTTGCAACTATAGATTCCTTTAGATATATTTCCATAGTTAATTTATCTACTACTGATATTTAAATATTGCCAAGTCATACTGCAACAGGGGACACAAGAATGAGGGTGTAAGGGTATGGGGGTATAGGGGTGTAGAAGAAAAATCGATGCCCTATGCCCCATACCCCATTTTCTATGCCCTATACCCCCTAAATTTACGACGATTCACAAACATCAACATTCCAGCCCCACTGAGGAATAAAATCCAGCCACTGGAGGATTCGGGGATGCTGGTTTTAAAAGGATTATTGGGTTTGGTGAGGTCTTCTTTCCCATTTTCTATTTTGCGGTCAAAGCGATCGCTTGCGGCTTCGGCTTCTTTGAGTAATTGTCTTTGTTCTTCGTTGACTAACACCAACATGGAAGAATAGGGGCTAACAATCTCGTACTTTTTGGCGATGGCGTGAATTGCATCTAAGCTTTCGAGGTTGTCTAGTTTAATTTTTTTACTCAAGCCTAAAATTAATTGTCGGGCAGCTAATGCTTGTAAATCTGTTGCGGGTTGAGAATTATTCGCTGTGGCTTTCTCCTGTTGTTGCAGATACCAGGCATAACCATCAACTACACTCACCACAGAGTCGCCTAATGCTAATTTTGTGGCAATGCGTGGCAATGCTTCCGCAATGTCTTGTGCAACGCCGCCGCCAGTATCTTGCAGAGATTTAATGATTCCATCGTTGTAGGCGGCGGGTAATCCCCCTAAATGTATCATCCATAAGGGTGCGGGTGAATTAACCACAGTTTTGTTACTGCGGGATAATTCATAACTGCCTTCATCGCTAATTAGTAACACTGCATCATAGGCGGTATCACCACGCAGAGAGTTAAACTGAGTTAACATTTCTTGCGGCTGAATTGTGCCGTAAAAGATGGTTTTTTCTGGTTGAAATTGTTGAATATCATCTATTCTTTTGGCTGTTGCATCTTTAGGGACACTGAGGTATAAATCAGCATCGTTATTGGTTAAATCTTTGTCAGCAAAGCCATGTTTGTTCAACCAATCCCAAGTTTGGGATAATTCTTTGAGATGATTCCCCATACTGCGGGAAGTATCTAAAACTAGGGCGATGCGTTTACCTTGAGGTAGAGAATAATCTTTTAGGGATAAAGGCTTGATGGTGATGCGATCGCCATTATCTAAATTTACCTCATGTACTACAGGCTGTACCTTACTACTGGCAGGGATAAAACTTTCTAGCCAAGCATCTTCTTTGAAATTAACTGCTTTATCATTGCGGGTGCGTTTAGTGTCATTATTCCAGAAAATATTGCGTCTTTCACCTAAATCTGGCATTGGCCAGCCTTTTTCTTGACCCATCACCTGATAAGTTAACCATAGGTGCATTTCTGTAGGACGTGGTGCTTCACCAGGGAACTGCTGCACATTATTAGGGGGGATGGGAAAAGCCCGGAGGCGATAATGTCTTGGCCCTACTTGTTCTAATAAAGCTGGATCTACAGGGCGTTCTCTTCTAACTTGGGAATTATAAACTTTCTGGGCAGCACCACGGGGAGATACTTTGAAGGGAAAACGTTGAGAACGGTTGTTAGTATCGCCTAACCATAAACCGGTAATTACAGCACTTTCTGGTAGAGAAAAAGAGTAAAAAACTTCCTGCACTTCGGGAGTTTGGTTCTTGTAAACTTCGTATAACTCCACATCAGCCCAATCACCATGTTCTTTGACTGTGACTTGTTGTGATGCTAGCCATACTTTTTGGTCGTTGATATTTAATAAACCAGCTTTGACTTCCTGTTGGTTAAAAGTCGATTGGATGGCGTGGGTAACGGCTATTTTTTCAGCTTTTTGGATGGGAGTATCAAAAAATTCTGCATAGAGTTTTTCGGCTTTGTCAGCATCTTTGCTTGTCCCTTGATACAAAAACGGCGACATGAAAAAGTTGTAGATATTTTGCAGATTTTTTCCTGCTGATTTATCTAAACCTAAAACGTGCTGATACATAGCACTGATATGATTATTTTCTTCTATGCTGCTGAGATAGCGATAGGAAGATAAGTAGGCGTTGACTAAGCCATCACGAATTTTATTTGATTGAGCGAGTATGGTTTGGCGATCGCTCTCATTTTTAGGACTATTTGCTAACAGAGAAAAAGCCAATACTTGCGGTTGGTTCTGTAAAGATACAAAGGTAATAGCAAAGGCAATAAATACAGCAGTCGCCCCAGATAACATTTTTTTATTGCCATAGTCTCTAGCAAAGTTCTTTAAAATCCTATAACCAGAATTTAAATACATTGCTGCTAGTACGGAAGGCATTAAAACAAATAAAGTGCCACTGAAAATAAACAACAAAAACGAAAGGCTAAAAAGCCATAAAGTGCCGAGTGCATAAGGATCACTTAATATAGACCACAAACCTCCTAGCCACTCAAATTTGAGGAATTCTTGCAATAAGAATACTGCTAGCGGCAAGGCATAAAATAGTAAAATCACACTCGCATAAATGCCAAATAGCAACATTAAAGTATGAGTTGCCATTTGTAGCCATTGCAGGGCATTTTTCTTCTTGGGTGCGTAACCCCAAAATAATTCTCCACAAAATGCCACAATACAAATACTAATTGTGATGAGCAACTGGGTACTAGCAGGTGTCAATTCTCGAATTACAAATAACCGCAGCAAACACAATAGAAATAATGGTGCTTCTACACCATAAAAAAATCGGATGAGTTGCAGGGGTTGGAAGAGTAAAAACTTACCGCCAATAATTGTTGAGATGGTGGGGACAGCAATTAAAGCAACTAGAGTTAGGGAAAATTCAACAGGAATCTGACCCTGTAAAGTGGCTTGGAATAATGGCACAGCTACCCAAGGCAGTATACCAAAATAGACAAGTGTTAAAAAGTTGAGATTCCATAGCCAGAATATGCCCTCAAAAGTTACGTTCCAGAAAGCCTTCATAGCCCAATGCCCTCCTGTTGGCAATCATTACTGCTGCTACAATATCCAGATGATGAATTCCTAATGTGTGAACAATAAATTACAATTTTGCTGGGAAGTCAGAATATAACTTTATAATTCCCTAAAAAGTGGATGTAAATCTCAACGCCAAGAGGTGCAGAGAAGGGATGTTGAGATGTTAATTGAGTGTTATCTGGGGAAAAATTTAATATGGGACTTGATGCAGTTGAATTGATTATGGGATGGGAAAAGGCTTTTGGGATGGAAATCACAGATGATGAAGCTGTTACCCTGCAAACACCTCAAATGGTGATTAATCTTTTTTCTGCAAAATTAGGTGCATCAAAAACTAGTGTAGGAGTATGTCCTACAATGCGTGTCTATTATTGTGTTCGCCAAGCTATTCATCAAGTTACTGGTTTGCAATGTCGCGAAATTAAACTTAATAGCAATTTACGGAATTTACTACCCAAAAGGAATTTTCAGGAAACTTTGAGTGAAGTTTTTTCTGCTCTTAATCTACAAAAACCACGCTCGTTTGGTGTGGGTGTAGATATGTTTTTTAAACCTCTTACTGTCAAAGATTTAGTGAATTGGATAACAGCACACTATCCTGGCCATTTTATGAGCAAAGAGGAGCTATGGACAGTTTGGCAAGTGAGTTCTATCGTGAGAGCAGTAATAAGAGATGTTACAGGAGTAACTCATTTTAATGATGCTCATGATTTCTACCATATTGGTATTAATTGAAAATTATTCTCTACAGTTATTCAGATACCTAGCCAAAATTTAGTTTAATATTGGCGCGCAGCTACTTTCAGGAATTTGATACACTAACTTAAATTTAAAATTATCCCGGCTAATGGCTTTGGGCTGGTAAATAAAACTATGGGTAAAGACTTATTTTGTATCGAAAATCTGCGTGTCGCCTATCCTCAACGTAGCGGTGAAGCACAAAGTTGGGCGGTTGATGATGTATCTTTTACCTTACAACCAGGGGAAAGAATGGGGTTAGTGGGTGAATCTGGTTGTGGTAAGTCTACCTTGGGACGGGCGGCGATGCGGTTATTACCAGCTTCTAGCTGTGTGGAAGGAAAGGTGACGTTTCAGGGAGAATCGGTATTTGATTTAACACCCAACCAAATGCGGAAATTTCGAGGGGAAGCTGTAGCATTAATTTTCCAAGATCCCATGACTCGACTTGATCCCTTGATGACGATTGGGAATCATTGTATTGAAACTCTACAGGCGCATTTACCGGAGTTATCAGCCAAGGAAGCCAAGGAAAAAGCACTGGCGACTTTAGAAAAAGTGAAGATTCCTGCTAGTCGGTGGAATCAGTACCCCCATGAGTTTAGCGGAGGAATGCGTCAAAGGGTAGCGATCGCCCTCGCCCTTCTGCTAAATCCTAAATTAATTGTCGCTGATGAACCGACAACTAGCTTAGATGTCACCGTTTCTGCCCAAATTTTACAAGAATTAACGCGCCTTTGCAGTGAAGAAAATATGGCATTGCTGCTGATTTCCCACGATTTAGCGATGGTGGCGGAATATTGCAGCCGCATTGGGGTAATGTACAACGGCAAAATGGTGGAGATGGGTACTACCGACGCAGTATTTAGAAACCCCCAGCATGACTATACGCGATCGCTCCTGCAAGCAGCGTTACATATTCAATCTATCGATGAAGTAGGAACAGAAGACGTTTCCCAGTCGCCTCTCCCCAGTCCCCAGTCCCCCATTCTGCGGGTAACGGAACTTAAGCAGTATTACACTATCGAACCTAACTTTATCGAACGACTGTTTAAGGGTGAAAGTCAAACCATCAAAGCTGTAGATGGGATTAACTTGGAATTGTATCCAGGGGAAATTATGGGATTAGTGGGGGAATCTGGATGCGGTAAAAGCACACTATCGCGGACAATTTTACAGTTAATTCGTCCCACATCAGGGAAAGTGGAATTTTTAGGACAAGATTTAACTAAATTGTCGCGTCAGGAAATTCGTGCTTCCCGGCGACAAATTCAAATGGTATTTCAAGATCCCCACGCTTGTCTCAACCCAGCCATGACAGTGGGACAAAGTATAGGTGATCCCCTATTAATTCATAATTTAGCCGACGCAGCCAAAGCCAAAGAACAAGTTTTATGGATGTTAGAGAAAGTCGGCTTAACACCAGCAGAATTATATTATCAGCGTTATCCCTCAGACTTATCTGGTGGACAACAGCAACGAGTAGCGATCGCCCGTGCATTGATTACTCGTCCTAAACTAGTAATCTGCGACGAACCTGTGAGTATGTTAGATGCAAGTGTACAGTCGCAAGTGCTGGATTTAATGTTGCAATTGAAAGCCGAATTTGAGTTAACCTATTTGTTCATTACCCATGACTTATGGTTAGCGAGATTTTTGTGCGATCGTATCGCCGTCATGCACGGTGGTAAAATCGTCGAACTAGGTGCAACCAAAGAAATCTTCGCTAATCCTCAACATCCCTACACTCAAACCCTCCTAGCCGCCGCACCCCTATTAGCAAGGACTTAAAATTAAACAATACCAGAAGTATTGGCTGTTAACTGCTGAATTTTGAATGTTGGTAGAGACAAAAACATCCATCCTGTCTCTACTAATGACTAATGACTAATGACTAATGACTAATGACTAATGACTATTGACTAATGACTATTGACTATTGACTATTGACCCCCAATCAATTTCACATTCTCTTTAGTTGTGCCATAAAGTTCCACAAATCTTTTAAAAAGTAACATATTTGCTTGCTTTGAAACTCTACTTAATTTAAAAGCACGTTCTATATCAATCTCTGCCAAATTACGTAAATACGGCAAATCTTCAAATAGAGTTAAGCAGGAAGCAAAATGCAATAAAATCTGCAATATTGGTTTTGGCCATTGGAGATCACTATAAATTTCAATAAATAATCTGTGTTCTTTCTCATTGAGAGGAAAAGCATAGAATATTACTATTATTCTTTTATTATCATAGACAGGAATACTCAATTCAATTGTGTGGGGAGTATGCAAGATTAAATCAACCTCAACTATAGGCTGTCGCCAAATTCTCAAAGGATTAACAGGAGAATCTAAAAGAGTTTGAAACTTAATCATACCGCCAATCATCGTCGGGCGAAACTCACTAACCCGCAAAACTTTCAAGTTATTTAAACTAAAACTATGAACAGTTTCTAAATGCTTGAGATTCAATAAATGATAAATTTGACAGAGATAAGGAAAAGGCAAAATATATTCTTGGCTGATCATGTGCCTTTTCTTCAGCTCCAATCTATTCTCTTGAGATAAACACAAATATCCTTGAAATTTCGTAAGATCATTATCTGCTTCAAACTTTTCTTCTGGCTTTAAATATAGCCAAACTATAAAAAAGAAAGATGTTGTCAGCATCTGCACAATTTCCGTCACAGATACGGAACCATCTGCTAATGCAGCCAAACTCCTATCAGTGATCCCAAAAATCCAAGACGGAATCCCAAACAGCCAAACTCCTCTTTTAAATCTATTGATAAATTCATATATTTCTATATCTATAGAAGTATCTACTTCTGCTTGTTCGCCATGATGATAATCTTTAGACATAAAAAGAGTTAATCAAAATAAATGTTTAGCCAATACATTTATGCTAAAAACTAATAATCACAATTAACTCTATCTATAGTAGAAATTAAACTAAGATTCTTTGTGTTTATCAGTACAATCAAGTCGATCAGAGTAGAACCTGAGAAAGAGAATTCACCCCAATTATTTTTAAAATCATCAATATAAGAATATGGTTTAATTACTGAAATTGTTTGCGTAAAAAGGCAAAAAGTGAAGGAAACCGAGAATTAATAATTAGTAAAAGTGTAGCCAGCTTTGTAGAAATCAAAGATAAATCCTATATAAAATTCGGTTAAAAATAATTCCTGTTAACATAAAATTTTCCCAATCATCTCTGAGGTTTATGGGCTGCTAATAGTTAACTGTCATAAATCAATAGCAAAATAATTAAATTAAATTTCAGCTAATAGCAATTGATTTTTATAACCTAGTTTGTAGTAAGGGCTTTAGCCCTATTTTTTCAGAGGCTTAAACACACATTAGCCTACCAGCCATTTTGATCACAAAATCGGGATGTAGTGTAGTGTATTTCTGGCTTTTGTATCAGCCGTCAATTATTTGTAGGAAACATAGAATTATTACTGGGAACAATGTATTATTTGTGAATGTTTTATCTACATCCTCTTGAACCCGGTAGCAATGAGCATCCGTCATGCAACTGAAACTGATTTACCTGCGATCGTCGCTATTTATAATGCAGCGATTCCCAGCCGCCTCGCCACTGCTGACTTAGAACCTGTGTCTGTAGAAAGTCGCCGTCCTTGGTTTCAGGGGCGATCGCCTAATTTACGTCCCCTGTGGGTAATTGAACAAAAGGGAGTCATTGCTGGCTGGCTGAGTTTCCAGTCATTTTACGGACGACCAGCTTATCATGCTACTGCCGAAATTAGCATTTATATAGCCCCAGCTTTTCATCGGTGCGGTTTAGGGAAGCAACTTTTAGCCACAGCGATTCACGAAAGCCCCAAATTAGGTTTAAAAACTCTGTTGGGTTATATTTTTGCTCATAATCAGCCTAGTTTAAACCTGTTTCAATCTTTTGGTTTTCAAAAGTGGGGACATTTACCCCAAGTCGCAGAACTAGATGGTGTAGAACGAGATTTGGTAATTATGGGATTACGAATTTAGTAATTTGATGGTGTCAATTTGAGATTGGGAATTTTAAAAGTTATTTTTTGGTATTTATTGAAAATATCAAGATAAGATTTAATTTTTATAGAAATTGGAACAAAGTTAAAAATCAACCATCTAAAATATTCACTGCTCACCATAAGAATCTTAAATCCAGAAAGGATTAAAACTACCGTAATTATTTTTCATGAATTTGTATAAAAATATCACGACACTCAAAGATACTTTATATACCTCTACTGAAAAACTTTCTTGGAAACAAATTGCTTTCCCTTTAATTTTAAGTATAGGATTTTCCCTATTTTATAGCTTTCTAGCATTACAAAAAGGCTTGAGAACCGCATATGTGGCTCAAGATGATGCCAGAGAATATGTATTTTGGATGCAAAAATTTATAGACCCAGAATTATTTCAGCAAGATTTAATTGGTGATTATTTCCAATCGATTACACCTTGGGGATATGCCAGTTTATATAAAATTATGGCGTATTTCGGTGTTGAGCCACTACTTTTAAGTAAAATCATCCCGACTTTTTTAGGGTTAATTATTACTATTTATTGCTTTTATTTATGTATCAAGATTTTCCCCGTTCCTGGGGCGGCGTTTCTCGTCACCTTAATATTAAATCAAAGTCTTTGGTTTAAATCTGATTTGGTTTCTGCTACACCTAAGTCTTTTTTTACCCCAATATTTTTAGCTTTTATATACTATCTCATCACTGATTCTTGGTTAAATCTCTGCCTATTAATTATCTTGGCAGGATTGTTTTACCCTCCCTTAATATTCATCTGTTTAGGCATTTTATTAATAAGATTACGTCATCATTATTTATGGGTGATGACAATTACGGGGTTAGCACTTCTCGTCATGTTACCCTACATCTTATCTTCAGCCCAATTTGGCCCAGTGGTGACAGCTACTCAAGCTTTCGCGATGCCAGAACTTTGGCCAGGAGGGCGACATCCTTTTTTTCATCCCAATCCCTTACGATTTTGGCTGATTGGACAACATAGCGGAATTTTACCGCCATTAATGCCGCCTCTGATTTGGTTGGGCTTGTTTTTTCCACTATTGAAGCGAAAGTTTCACAAATTCCCTTTAATGAATTTGGTGAATCCGCAAGTCAAAATATTGACACAAATTATTATCGTCTCGTTGACTTTATTTTTCACTGCCCATACTGTCATACTCAAGCTATTTTTCCCGACTCGCTACACAATACACACCTTCCGCATTGTAATGGCGATCGCAGCTGGTATGACCTTAGCTGTAATCTTAGATTGGTTACTGCGGCAGTATCGCCAAAAACATCAATTTTGGCAACTCGGATTGGCAATAACTTTAATATCAGTTTTGTTGCTTTACCCCCACCTTTCAGGACGCTTTCCCACCACAGATTATAGAGCTTCGACGGCATCAGCATTGTATGAATATCTCCAACAGCAACCCAAAGACAGTTTAATTGCCACACTCTCAGATGAAGCAGATAATATCCCGACTTTTGCCCGAAGACCTATTTTAGTGGGTAGAGAATATGCACTACCGTTTCATTTAAGTTATTACACCCAAATTCGCCAACGGGCTAGAGATTTAATTCAGGCTCAATATAGCCCAGATTTAACATCAGCAAAACAACTAATTCAAAAATATGGTATAGATTTTTGGTTAGTGGAAACTACATCATTTCAAGTTGAATATCTCACGAGTAAGACTTGGCTAAAAAGTTTTCAGCCAGCATTTACGGCATCTGTCAATAATTTATCCTCAGAAAAGACTCCTGCATTAGCGACAGTAACTAAAGCTTGTGCAGTGTTGGAAACAGCAAACTTTTTGCTGTTAAAATCTGAATGTATTATTAATTGGTAAAAAATACCCAAATAATTGCACAATAAATGCAGTTCATCTGGTGACTACCGAGACATGGCAACTAAACTTGCTGACGCACAAAATTTAATTTCTGACCTGATTTCCCGCTACTCATCCCATGTAGATTATTTGATGATTCGCATAGAGGAAGCAGAAGGAACAGATATCTTGTTGCGTGGCGACAAAGTGGAAACCCTCAGTGAAGGCATCTCCGTTGGGGGACATATCCGCGCTTGTTATAAAGGTGGCTGGGGATTAAGTAGTTTTAATCAGCTTTCTACCGTCAAAGAAAGAATCGAAGAAGCGATCGCAGCTGCAAGAATGGTAGGAGATGAAACAACTTTACTTGCTCCTATCAAACCAGTACAAGCAGTATGTAGCCTACCCCTAACTGGGAAAAATCCGCGCCAAATTCCCCTCGCCCAGAAAAAAGAGTTATGCGATCGCTATACTGAATTACTAAAAAGCGTAGACCATCGGATTACTACTACCTCAGTCCGTTATAGTGACAGTTCCCAACGCGTCATCCTCGCTACCTCAGAAGGCACTCTCATCAGTCAATCTTGGGTAGATATGGAAATGCGCTTTGCAGCGACAGCCAAAAATGGCGAAACTGTGCAGACAGGTAGAGAAACTACAGGTTCTCGCAAAGCCTACGAAGATTTAGTTAATTTAGATACACAAGTTCAAAGTGCTGCCCAGAGGGCTGTTGCTGCTTTATCTTTACCATCCGTCAAAGGTAATACCTACACCGTAGTGATAGATCCCATCCTCACAGGCTTATTTGTTCATGAAGCCTTTGGACATCTTTCGGAAGCTGATATGGCTTACGAAAATCCCGATTTATTAGAAGTGATGACCATCGGACGGCAGTTTGGCCCCGAAGAGTTGCAAATATTTGATGGTGCAGCCCCAGAAGGACATCGGGGCAGTTACTTTTATGATGATGAAGGTACACCAGCCACCACCACCCAACTGATTAAAGACGGTATTTTAGTCGGGAGGTTACATTCCCGTGAAACCGCAGGTAAATTAGCGGAAACTCCTACAGGTAACGCGCGCTGTCTCAATTATCACTATACCCCGATTGTCAGAATGACCAATACTTGGATTGAAAGGGGTGAAACACCAGTAGCAGATTTATTTACTGGGATCAAAGAAGGAGTATATGCCCGCAATTGGTTAGGTGGCATGACTAACGGGGAAATGTTCACCTTTAGCGCAGGGGAAGCCTGGATGATTAGAAATGGTCGAATAGCCGAACCAGTGAAAGATGTGACGCTTTCGGGTAATGTGTTTCAAACCTTAGCAGATATTGAAGCTATTGGTGATGATTTTTACTGGGATGAGTCTGGTGGTTGCGGGAAAGGTGGACAGAATGGTTTACCCGTAGGTTGTGGCGGCCCTAGTCTGCGAATTCGGGATGTGGTTGTAGGCGGAGAAATTTAAGGACTGTCAACTCAAAAATATCGCTTGGGTGAGAGGAGAGCTAGAGGAGGCAGGGGTGCAGGGGAAGCAGGGGGAGAAAATTCAGCGAACTCATGCGATCGCTAATAAGATATCTTAATATTTGGGTAGCGACCATATCAAATGGCGTGTTCAATTACAAACAAAACTATGATGAACTGGAAAATTGAGCAAGCCCAACAGCAGTTATCTCAACTGATCCAAGATGCGATCGCAGAGCCTCAACTGATTTACAATCAGGATCAACTTGTTGCTGCTGTGATAGAACCGGAATTATTTCAAGAATTCCTAAAATGGAAACACCAACATCATCAAAACTCCCTAGCTGACACCTTTGCTGAATTACGTCAAATCTGTATAGAGGAAGACTACAGCCTAGAAGTTCCTCCTAGAGAGGATCGATTCAATCCGTTGAGTAATTGATATTGTGGCTGAGAATCTTCACTTAGTTTGAAAAATATTCTGCACCATTTTCTTATCTGTACGAGCAGCAACTTGATCTAACTCAGCGATTTCCCCAGCATCTAATTGCCAACCCAACGCCCCCAGATTATCTTGTGCTTGAGCCACAGATTTCGCTCCAGGAATGGGAATTGTTCCTTTACAGATGCACCAGTTAATGGCGACTTGGGACATAGTTTTATTTCTCGATTCAGCTATAGCGCGTAAACAGGCTAACAGCGATCGCGCTCCTGGTAGTAATTGCCTAAACAATAAACCCCTGATACCTTTAGGGTAAGAGTTATTTTCTGAATATTTCCCTGTTAATATTCCCAATGCCAAAGGACTGTAGGCTATTAGCTGTATACCCAGTTCATCACAAACAGCCTTTAACCCCAATTCTGTCACCGGATATGTTGATAGCAGCGAGTATTGTACCTGCAAAGTTTTAATTGGTACTCCCCGCGCTGCAAACTTTTGATGTACACACCGCAGTCTTTTAGTACCGTAATTCGATAACCCCACACCCTTAACTACACCCTGTTCATACAAGTCTGCTAAACCATCTAACAGTCCTTCTTCTTGCCAAGGCGCATAATTTGCCGTTGACCAGTGCATCTGCACTAAATCCACATTTCGCCCCAAGCGACGCGCTGAGGCGTTGCAAGCTTGAATCATTGACTGGCGTGTCCATCGCCAAGGATATGCAGCTAATTTCGTAGCAATGCAGATATGCTCTTGATTTACGCCTTGATATGTGCGAGAAAACTTTCCTAACAGTAACTCACTGCGCCCTTGCAAGCGTCCTGTTCCGTAAGAGTCGCCAGTATCAAACAGCGTCACACCATGACTCACACACAGGTTAAACACCGCTTGCAATTGGTCATCCATGCTTTCGTCATATCCCCAAAGCAGTTGATTTCCCCAAGCCCAAGTGCCGCAGCCCATTTTTGGTAAAAATAATTCTGGTTGAGATTGCATATAGTCAATAGTCATTAGTCAATAGTCATTAGTCATTAGTCATTAGTTACTAACTATTAATAATTTCTCCCTTGTCTTCCTTGTCTTCCTTGTCTCCCCTGCCCCCTGCACCCCTGCCCCCCTGCCCCCCTGCCCCCCTGCCTAAATAACCAGCCATGCTACTAAACCCCAAAAGGGGATAAATCTCAGCCAGCGTTTTTGACTACTCGGTGGTTCAATGTCACCGAGTAGAATGGCTTGGAAAATGGCAAAGCAAACTAAATCTACACAAAAGGCAATAGTTAGGCGATCGCTCATTAATTGCTGTACAAAATAATTGGCTCTTTGTGTCACGTCGCCAAATTCTGGTCTAGCAATTACAGCCCAAATTAAAGCCATAATCCCAACAATTAAGCCTATAATGCCAAAAATCCTGTTTAACAAACCTCTATTTGACTTTTCATCCTCCATAATTACTGGATTTGTGGCTCTCACCGCCATATAGGGAATCAAAAAAGTATTAGTCAGGAACATCGCCAAAGACCAAATTAATAACTTGGGTGTCCTCCGCGCCCTGTTATCAGCAAACATCACAGGTAAAAACATCAACATCCAAGCTTCAGCAAAGTTAAACAGCGACTCTATCCAAGGATGGGACACTAATTCAGGGACATTTCCCAACCTCAGAAGATGTAAAATCGGCACAACAAAAAAGAAATTTATCGACTCATGCCAAATTTCTTGTAAAGTCTGGGGTTGAATAGCCCACACTGGTTCACCTGGTAATAACTGACCTGGGGGAGACAACAACAAGACATAGATGTATATTGCTGCCATTATCCACAGCAGTTTTGAGGTGAGATGTTGAGATTCTTGTTGTTGCTGGTTGGATTGTGCCATTGTGTATGCTGAGAAATTTGAGCATAGACTTTATTTAATCAGAATAGTGGCTCTTGTAATTGGAGTCAGAATTTTAGTCTTGACTACCACCCAGAAAGGAAAATTAACTAAGCTAAGTTCATGTCATTCAAAAAGCACGGAAATAGTTATGACTACTGAGATCAACTTGCAGGCTAATCTATTCAATCATCTCAATAACGAGCAAACACAAGCAGACTCAGAGGTATTCCAATGGACGAAACAGTGGTATCCAGTAGCCGTTGTGGAATATCTCGACCCTTCCCGCCCTCACGCCATGCAACTATTAGGTAAGGACATCGTGTTGTGGCGAGATGGCGCAGGTCAATGGCGTTGCTTTGAAGATGTCTGTCCCCATCGACTCGTTCCCCTTTCCCAAGGACGGGTAGAAGCGGACGGAACATTGTTATGTGCTTACCATGCTTGGCGGTTTGATGGTCAAGGTCAATGTGTCGGTATTCCCCAGTCTATAGACCAGCAAACCGAAGCTAATAATTGCACAAACCCCAAATCCTGCGCTATCGTCTATCCCACCCAAGAAAATCAAGGTTTATTATGGGTATGGGCAGAATCTGGGGAACAAGCCCAAAAAGAAAGCCAACTGCGAAAACCACGTCTGGTTCCCGAATTAGAAGAAAAATCAGACCAAGTGGTGCAGTTATTTTGGAATTTCCGTGATTTGCCCTATGGATGGGATTATTTTATGGAAAATGTTGCCGATCCTGCCCATGTACCAGTTTCCCATCATGGGATTGTAGGCGATCGCTACAAAGATGCCAAATATTATGACATGATTCCTGTCCGTAAAATATCCACCCAAGAAGGCTTTGCTTTTGAAATTCAACCCACGACAGGCAATATTGAACAAGCAATTCACGACTTCCAGCCACCTTGTCACATGAGGATTGTGTCTTTTCCCAAAGATGGCGGTAAGTTCATTTTAGCTTTGTATGCTACACCCACCCGTCCGGGCTGGTGTCGTCATATTGGTTGTCAAGTATTCGTCAAAAATCCCCAAGGTAAAACACCCGCAGGGTTATCAATTTTTGGTCTTCCCTTACCCACTTGGTTAGGTCATGTTTTAGCATCTTTGTTCCTACACCAAGATATGCTCTTTCTGCACTACCAAGAAAAAGTGATTGCCCAAAGAAGAAAAGGTAAATGGCTCAGTGCCGTGTTTACACCTAATCCTCAAGACAAAATGGTAATTACATTACGCCAATGGCTAGACCAACGTGCTGGCGGCGGTATTCCTTGGGCGGAAGGCTACAGCCATAATTTAGCTTTAGGAGAAACAGAACCACAACAGCTATTTGATGTCTGGAAAACCCATACGCAACACTGCACAGTTTGCCAAAATGCCCTTACTAACATCAATCGCCTGAAAGTATCAGCTTATATAGTGGCGGCTGTATTGTGCCTATTAGCAGTCATGATAGATGCACGCATGGTAGCAACACAAGCGGCATTAGCACAATCTTTAACAGTGCTGCCACCGTTAGGATTTTGGTTAGCACTGGGAAGCGGAGTCTTATTTGCAGTTGTGGGATATTTATTGCAGAAATTCAGCCGACTATTCTATGTCTATGAATTTCAACACTTTCGCAACCCGTAAATAAAACTTACACTCCTGCCACCCTAAAAATACTTACTGAGGTAATAGCAGTAATAACTGCGATCGCCAAACTGTGATTTTCCTTGCCAGTACCTACGTGCTAACACAGTAACATCAATTCTACAAGGAAAAACCAACCAAAAACCCTATTTTATTTACCTTCTAGCCCCTAAACCCCAATACCTAATCCCCAGTCCCTCATCCCCTAACGTATTATTTTCTTGAAGTTTGTTCTCAAAACTTGCCTGATACCACTTAATCGTGTTAGGAATCGCACAGAAGGAAGTTGAAGTAGCTAAATACGAGTTATCCAAGTTAGAACAATGAACGCACTAACTTTACAGTGGTATGATGCCGGTCAAAATCACACTAAGCAAATATACGAACAACAGCCAAGTAAAAAACCTGGTACTATCCGTATCGGTAGAGATCAATCCCAGTGCGACATTGTTCTAGTTCCTGGGACTGTATCTCGGCTGCACGTAGAAATCTTTTTTAACTCTCAGCAACAAAGTTTTTACATCCGAAATTTACAGCCAAATAATCCCCCCTTAGTTGATGGACAGCAACTCATTCAAGGTGAAAGACCAATCAACCAAGGTAGCGTTATCCACTTAGGTCAAGTACAACTGCAAGTAGTTGCTGTCAATATTAATTCCATGCCAGCAACGATCATCAATCCAGTCCAACCAACTTCGCCACCTGCACAACCACAGCAACCCGCATATCAAAATAGACAGGTAACTCCTCTAGGGCAACCACAACCACCAGCGTATCAAAATAAACAAGTAACTCCTCTAGGGCAACCACAGCAACCTGTGTACCAAAATAGACAAGTAACTCCTTTAGGACAACCACAACCACCAGCAAATCAACAGTTTACCCCTCCTGTACACAACCATCCTCCAGTTCAAGGCAGTTACGGCTTAGAGTGTCCCAAATGCCATAAAGTTTCCCCAGTAGAAAACCTACAAGTAGGTTGTCCTTGGTGTGGTACATCCCTAGCAGCCGCAGTCAGTGTCCTGGTAGCACCAGGGAATTGAGCGTGAGGGCAAGGGGGCAGGGGGCAGGGGTGCAGGGGGCAGGGGTGTAAGGGGAGACAAGGAAGACAAGGGAGAAATTATTAATAGTTAGTGACTAATGACTAATGACTAATGACTAATGACTAATGACTAATGACTAATGACTAATGACTAATGACTAATGACTAATGACTAATGACTAATGACTAATGACTAATGACTAATGACTAATGACTAATGACTAATGACTAATGACTAACCAACAAATTCAACTCTCTTGGGAAGATCCCACCACAGGGGAACGGCGAGAACCAACATTAAATCCACCTATCGCCTTTGGTCGAGAATTTGCGCGTTTACCAGCAGAATTGAACGGCCAAAATGTAGCTCGAATGCTATTAAATAGTAGCCAAGTGTCGCGCTACCACGCTTTGATTACTTGGGAAAATCATCAATTAGTAGTCATTGACCAAGGTAGCGTCAATGGGGTGCTAGTTAATGGTCAAAGGCAGCCGCGCAGTGTGATTAACAATGGTGATACATTGCAAATCGGCCCCTACATCATCTCAGTCACCTTTGCTAACAACACTACTGCACCAACTCAAGCGGTGGTTACTAGCTCTCCATCCATTATTCAATTTAACCCTAACACTAATCTCCCTGAACCCAGCTTACCAGCCGCCCCTCCAATCACACCGTTGGGGAGTAATTTCCCACCCCCAGCCTTTCAAGCACAACAGGTAGTTGTACAAGCAGTTCATGCTACCGGTTTACCTGTAGATGAATGTGACTATTTAGCCGTGGGTGCCGGGCTAGGAAGTTTTATTTGGTCGGATTTATTAAGAATTAGCGGTGTCCGTGCAGAAAAAATCGTGGCATTGGGGTTAGAACCAGAGCCTTACGCCCGTTATAAGCGTCTGTGTTTGAACTCCCAAATACCTTTACACGAAAGACTGCGTTCTAATTCTGATTCTTGTCCTGACAATATTTGGGGTTGGCCTAGCTATGCTTGGAGAGAAGCCTGGCATGATTTAGGTCATGGTAAGTTCAACACAGCATTTAAGTATTTGTGGCAAGTTTTTGGAGAACCAACCCTTGTTGAAACTTATACGCCCCGTGCGGGTAATGTGTTCAACTCAATTGACAGAGAAGCCAAGCGCATCGGCTGGGATCAAATATATCGTTATGGACGAGTTAGAGCCATTCGTAAAACCGACGATGGTCGATATTGTGTAGCCTATTCACGCGGACAAGGTAATCACGCTTTTTTGGTCACTAAGTATTTACACTTAGCTACAGGGTATCCAGCGATTCAATTTCTCCCTGATTTGCAAGCTTATAGAGAAAAATATCAAGATTTTAAATCGGTTGTGAATGCTTATGAAGCACACGATCATGTATATGAACAATTAGAACGTCAAGGCGGAACAGTATTAATCCGTGGACGGGGAATTGTGGCTTCAAGAATTGTGCAGCGTATTTATGAAGCCAGACGTAAAAACAATAAGATTACAGTTTTGCATTTAATGCGATCGCCTAAACCCCAAGGTAACAAATTTGACAAAGCCCAACGTTCAGTCAAAAATCATTACGAGTTTCAACCCTTCAACTGGCCTAAATCCTGTTGGAGTGGAGAACTCCGCGTCATGTTAGAACAAGCCACACCAGACGAACGTCAACGCCTACTCACAGACTGGGGAGGAACAACCACCGCCGACCGTCAAGACTGGCAAAAAATCACGGAAGATGGTCTAAAAGAGGGTTGGTATCAAATTACTTTTGGGGATGTATTAACGGTAGAAAGAGACGCACAAAACCGCACCATTACCCAAATCCAGGAAAAAGGCTTTGGTCAAATGAAATTAACTGCTGACTTTATTGTTGATGCTACCGGTTTAGATGCCAAAGTTCATGCTAACCCCCTACTAGATGATTTAGTGAAGCATTACAACCTACCCCTCAATTTCATGGGACGCTTGGCTGTCGCCAACAACTTTGAAATTCCAGAAATGCGAAATGGCAAAGGTCAAATGTATGTAGCCGGTGCAATAACCCTTGGCGGCCCCTATGCAGCCGTTGATAGTTTTTTGGGCTTGCAATACTCCGCCTTAGTTTCCGTCGATGGACTCGCCACCGCCCGCGCCCCAGGAGTAAGTCGTTTAAACCCCTTCAGTTCCTTTGGACAATGGTTAAAGTGGGTTTTCAATCAATCGCCATAGGTAGTCAATGGTCAATAGTCAATAGTCAATAGTCATTAGTCATTAGTCATTAGTCATTAGGTAAAAGATTCTACCTTGTCTACCTTCCAGTCCCCAATCCCCAGTCCCCAGTCCCCAATCCCCAATCCCCACAATGAATCACAGTCCAGATAATCCTTTCTACAAACTGAAGGTTCGTTACCTATTTTGGCAGTTTGTAGTGATATCTTTTGCTATTGCATTCGTACAAGGCATAGTACAGGAAGCTACTAGAGAAAAATTTGATAGTCAAGCTTTAACACTAGTTGTCTATGTCGCTATAGTCATTTCACTCTCTCTATGGACATGGATAGATTTTGTCCGCGCGGGTGTCAATCTGAAATGCTTAGTCGGGAATATACCTAGAAATTACAAATGGTTATCAGCATTAGGCTTGGTTTTGTTGATGATTATTTTTTCCATCAGTGCCTATCTGGTATCATTTACTGCCATATCATATATAGCACCTACCTTTATTGAAAGCGTGCTGCGTCAGGCTGCTAATGATCCCGGCCCAAGCATTGCTGCACCCCTATTTCAAAATCTACTAGGAATTATCACTTATGTAGTTGTAGCCCCAGTTACAGAAGAATTCCTTTTTCGAGGGTTTATTCTGCAACGTTGGGCTGTTAAATGGGGGATTCGTTCCGCTTTGGTGGTTTCTTCCGTCTTGTTTGGATTTTTACACGCTAACGTCGTAGGATTAACGCTGTTTGGTTTGATTATGGGAGTTTTGTACATCAAAACGCGATCGCTCATTGTTCCTATTGTCTGTCATGCCTTTAATAATTTGATTGCATCAGGAATGGGGTTTTTATCTGGTCAAGCCGAAACTACGACTAAATCAGCAGTTAACTCTCTAGAACAATTGCGTTCTGGTTGGTGGGTGGGAATTTTATTAATGTGCATCTCATTGCCTTTTTTACTGCGCTTCCTCAAGCGGAATTGGCCACAGAAAGATACACGAGTGCCATATTTAATTAACGTTCAAGCCCTAGAAACTTGAAAGGCGATCGCAAAAAATACAAAAATATACTGTTTAATAGTGTAGAAATGTATAGAATCTTGTAAAAGTATAAAATAAAATCTCTTTTGAAATGCAAACATTACCAGTTCATTCCTCAATGCAGCTGTCTTTATCACCAAATCAATGTCAGCCTTTGAAGATTGTCGCACTGGGGGATAGTTTAGTATATGGCTTTGGCGACCCCGAAAACGGTGGCTGGGTAGAACAATTAAGGCGTTTGTGGATGTTACCCGAAAGTTCCGGTCATGTCCTGTATAATTTGGGCGTGAGAGGCGATCGCACCCAGCAAGTAGCACAAAGATTAGAAGTAGAATTTCGTCATCGTGGCGAACTGCGAAATCGTGTCCCCGATTTAATTATCCTCTCCGTAGGAGTCAACGATTCTCCCCGCCTCGGTCGTCCCGAAGGCAAACATTGTACAGACTTTACTATATTTGAATCACAAATAGTTGCCCTACTAGATCAAGCACAACAACTGTGTCCGGTACTGTTTGTAGGTATGATTCCCGTCAATGAAGCAAAAATGCCATTTCTAGACTGTTTTTACTATAATCATGCTGATCAATATCGTTACAAAGAAGCCACACGCCTAGCTTGTCAACAAAGACAAATTCCCTATTTAGATATTTTTGATCACTGGATGGCACACACAGAAACGTGGCGAAATCAGCGTTTAAGTCTAGACGGACTCCATCCCAACACTTTAGGTTATCAAACTTTGCTAGAAGAAGTTATAAATTGGGAAGCATTAGCAGCTTATCACACCCAACCTCAGTATCAACTAGTAGATTAGGGCGTGGGGGTCTGGGGAGATGAGGGGGACAAGGTAGACAAGGTAGACAAGGGTGATAGGGAGGAAGAATTATTAATAACTAATAACTAATGACTAATGACTAATGACTATTGACTATTGACTATTGACTATTGACTATTGACTATTGACTATCTACTATGACTCCTACTCTTTTTGGTCGTTGGCAAACTCGGTTATTACTACTGGCTACCGTCGGTGTAATAGTATCTTTACCTTTTGTATTTGGTATAGTTAACCCTAGTGCTACGGGTGCTATCTATTTTTGGGTACTTGGTTATGTCGCCATCTTTGGTTTAGTATGGGACATAATCTATAACTTTTTACAAAAGTTTCGATGGGATAGAGACTGGCCTGCTGCTTATCAACTCCTCGCTGGTATTTGGGAATTAATCTTTGTTGGCTGTGGAGTCAAAATCTTTGGTTTTTTACCAGCACCTGTTCCTAAAGAACTCATTCCCATAGATACTTTCTTATTACATTATAGTGTCGTCTGGCTATCTGTTTTTATTGCATCCCAAAGCATCATGCGAATTTTGTTTCCTCGTTCCCGATTTCGAGGCGGACAATGGCTTTAAACCTTTGATTTATGTCAGAAAAATTAATTGCTATTTCAGCTTCAGAAGCACCGGCTAGAACCAAGGCTTCAAATTATCCTGAACCATTTGCATCACGCATGGTAGGTAGGGAAAAACACCCTCTTGGCGACTTATTTGGCTTGACAAACTTTGGTGTCAATTTAACACGGTTAGCTCCCCGCGCCATCTCAGCTTTGCGTCATGCTCACACCAAACAGGATGAATTTGTATATATCCTAGAGGGATATCCTACACTATACACTGATGAAGGTCGCACACAACTTTCTCCAGGTATGTGTGCTGGGTTCAAAGCTGGTACTGGTAATAGTCACCATCTCATCAACGAAACATCTGAGGATGTTGTTTACTTGGAAATCGGGGACAGAACACCAGGGGATGAAGGAAGTTATCCCGATGATGACCTCATAGCCGTGCTGGAAAATGGTAAGTGGAAATTTACCCACAAAGATGGTACACCTTACTAATGGGCGTTGCATCAATGCTGTCTTAATTAAGCCTTTTTAACAATGTTAACCAGCGATTTTTTGCGCCTACTCCGCGAAAAGCCGCTTTGCGTCTTTGCGCCTACCCTGCGGGTTCCGCGTTAGCGGTATGCGCGAAACAAAAATCATCCCACTAATCAGCAACGCCGAAATAATAATATCCCCAATTTGAGAAAAAGTTGGGGATTTTGGTTTTTTAAATTGAAAAAACTACATCCACTCTCATAGTAGCCATTTATTAAAACCACTAAAGCGTATTCTTATGTGCTTATTAACTACTGGTAAAAAGTTTACAACAATTAACATTAAACTCCAGCGCAAAGCATCATAAATTAACTACTAAGCTTGACATTATGACGCACTTGCAGAATCATCTTAGGGAAACCAGGTAGTGGCTCTTGAGGAAAGTATGCACACAGTAATTCTTGTTCTGGTTGAAGTGTTAATTGTCATTTGTTTATCTCGATTAGTAGGATTACTATTCAAATCAATTAAACAACCTTTAGTAATTGGTGAGATTGTGGCTGGGATTATGCTTGGCCCCTCATTATTGGGTTTACTTGCTCCCCAATTATCAGCTACTTTGTTTCCACCAGAAACTCTACCTTTTTTGAATGTTTTATCTCAGGTGGGACTAATATTTTTCATGTTTTTGATTGGGTTGGAACTCAATCCTAAATATCTCAGTGGACAGTTAGAAGTGGCAGTATTAACTTCTCATGTCAGTATTTTAGTCCCTTTTTCTCTCGGCACATTATTATCTTTACTTTTGTATCCGCTAGTTTCTAATGCTAGTGTTTCCTTTACTGCCTTTGCTCTATTTTTAGGTGCAGCGATGTCAATTACAGCCTTTCCTGTATTGGCGCGGATTATTACAGAAAATAACTTGCAAGGAACGCGTTTAGGAACACTGGCGTTAACTTGTGCGGCGGTAGACGATGTCACAGCTTGGTGTTTACTAGCAGTAGCGATCGCTGTAGCCAGAACTGGTAACATCATAGGTGCATTGCCGACAATTGCGGAAAGTTTCATTTATATTGCCTTGATGGCGACGGTAGGAAGTTGGTTTTTGCAACGTCTTGCAGCCCATTACCACCGCGCCGGGCGTTTGAGCCAACTGGTATTGGCGGGAATTTATGTCGCCGTCGTCGCCTCAGCACTGATTACGGAATTAATTGGCATTCATTTAATCTTTGGGGCATTCTTATTGGGTGCAGCTATGCCCAAGAATGCAGACTTAGTGCGCGAATTAGCCATTAAAACTGAAGATTTCGTCCTGATTTTTCTCTTGCCAATATTTTTTGCCTACAGTGGCTTACGGACGCAGATTGGTTTATTGAACCGTCCCGAACTCTGGTTATTGTGTGCAATTGTGGTTTTAGTAGCGATCGCTGGCAAGTATATTGGTACATATATCGCTGCCCGTTTTAGTGGAATCAACAAACGCGAAGCATCAGCCTTGGGTTGGTTAATGAATACTCGCGGTTTAACCGAGTTAATCGTGCTGAATATTGGTTTGGAATTGGGGGTAATTTCTCCGTTATTGTTTACCATGCTGGTAATTATGGCTTTAGTTACCACCTTCATGACTTCGCCGTTACTAGAGTGGGCTTATCCCAAAAAACTCATCAAATTAGATACAGTCGAACCAGAACCAATTGCAGAGGACAATCTCAACACTACCATTCCTCACGATGCTTACCTGCATCACTACCGAATTTTAGTTCCAGTCGCCAATCCCAGCACCCAAAAAGGCTTATTACAACTTGCTGTCACACTAGGACTCAATTTCCGTCAACCTGCTGTAGTCAATCCCCTCAGTTTAATTGAATTAGAAGAAGATTACGGTTTTGAAAATACGCCCGACGAAGCAGATAGATTAATTCTGCAACGTCGTCAGCAGTTAGAAGAGTTGATCATTACCCTCGAACCACCAACCACACAGCCCTTTGTACATCCCATTGTGCAGATATCTAGCAACGTCGCCAGAGAAACAGCCCAAATTGCCAAACATGAGCAAGCAGATTTAATTTTGGTAGGGTGGCATCGTCCAGCCTTTAGTAATAATCGCTTGGGTGGTAGAGTCGGTCAAATTCTCAGCATTGCACCAGTAGATGTGGCTGTGTTTGTAGATAGGGGTGGAGAGAGACTAGAAAGTTTATTAGTTCCCTATTCTGCAAATATCCACGATGATTTGGCTTTGACATTGGCATTGAGACTATTAATCAATCGTGACACTTGTACATTGCAAGTATTACAGGTACTCAAAGAAAACCAAGTCCATGAGGAATTGAGTTATGAACTGTACGCCATGATTGAGAGATTACCAGCCAGTGTGCGCGATCGCATCAATATCAAAATTATCCATGCTCCTGACCCCATTGCCGCCGTAGTTGCAGCCTCAGAAAGCGTAGACTTGACTATCGCCGGTACTAGCCGCGCCTGGGGAATTGAGCGTCAAACCCTGGGAAGATATACAGATGAACTGGCAATTCAATGTCGTTCTTCGCTCTTAATTACCCGTCGCTACAGCCAACTCTCTTCTCATTTGACTTCTGCATTGTCTGAACCGAATCATCAAGAGCCTATTGTCAATAGCTGAAAACTATGCACCACTTTAATTCTAAATCCCTGACATTTTATGCTACAGCCATCGGTTCAGTTCTGGTTTTATTTCAAAGCATTACTTTTTATGGCGAAAAACACCTGCAAGCTTCCCCTGTCATTGATGGCGTTTATCGTCTGACTTTTACTGATAATGTACCTGAATGTCGGCGATCGCAACCTTTAACCTTAGACATTCAGCAGTCAGGAATCTACATCAACGCTTCTTTGTTACCAGCCACAACTAATAAACCAATTCAAAAGCAGTATTCTCTCAAAGGCATCTTAAATCATCAGCAATTAAACTTAACAGGCGAAGTTTACCACACCAACCTTTGTAATATTGCTCCACCCCATACCCTGCAAGCTCAAATGCGATTAACAGAGGGTAAAAAGCTGCAAGGCAAAATAATTATCAGTACCATCGCGCAAAATTTAGAATTTAATGCTACACCTGAAGCAGCCCAGGCAGAAACCAAAAACTCAAATAGCCATTAAAATGTGGCAATTCATGAGGCAATCTCTAGGAACTTATTACACAAGTGCCTAAAAACAAAGGTCTAGAGCTAAATGCTAAAAGCTAAATGCTTAGTAATTTTTACTCAGCACCCAGCACTCATTACTCTCCCTGCCTGATGGTGTAACCTCATCATAGATAAATTCATCATGCTTAATGGAATCTCAACTCAGCAACTTTTTCACAGGGGCAAACAACTATTTAGCATTAGTTTATTTGCTGCATTTATCTTGCCAAATACCAGTACAATTGCGGCTCAAGTCGCTCAGTTGAACAATTGGCGGTTTTCTCCACAAGCTGGCAAGTTAGAGATTAATCTTTCCGTCGGGAAAACACCGAACTACTTTTACCTATCTGAACCGCCGCGCCTAGTTATCGACATTCCTGAAACTAAACTAGGTCAAATACCAACTCAGAAAAATTTTACTGGTGCTGTCCAACGTGTTCGCGTTTCCCAATTAAACGCCAATATGACTCGTATTGTCCTAGATTTAGCCAATGGCGTAGCCATAGATCCCAATCAAGTTAAACTACAACCCGTTTCCAAACAAAACCCCACTCGCTGGGTTTTACGTCCTGCTTTCATTAGTAGTTCTCAACAATTGAGCAACGCCAAAAATCCACCAAAAAACCCTTCTTCCATACAATACACCCAGTATAATTACTTACAATTACCCAGTACCTTAACCCCAACATTCGCTAGTCCCCAACAACCCTTGGTGACTGTACCTCCCCTCAATTCCAAAAATTCTGTTTCCACACCAAATTCTTCGCCATCTTTCCCCACTCCCACCATTTCGACTCAACCCAAAACCTCGCCTAACATCACTAATCCCGTGGTTATTGAATTTGGTCAGCCCATACCTAAGTAAAATTATTAGGGAATGGATAATAGGGACTGGGGTTAATAACTATTGCCCATTCCCTGTTCCCTATTCCCTTTCGAGCCTAGAATCTTTCTGTTTCCTGTGTTTGTTCAACAGCTCCTGGCTGAGACAAGAAGAAATTTTGCCCTGCTTCATTTTGATAAATACATCTAATATCAGGCTTTTCATCTAAAGTACCAGTAAAACCAAATGTATTCAGACGATTCTTACACTCTCTCACTTGGTCAGAACTCACTAGCTTGCGCTGCTCTAAAATTGCCCAGTTATTTTGACGAATTACACACCCAGGACGCATACTTGGTTGGGCAACATAAACATTAAAAGGGTTGAGAGTTACAAATAATCGAGCATCCATCACCATTGCACTTGCTCCATACTGGACGCAAATCTCAGGATTCGGTGCTTTGGTATCAATAAACTCACGGGAAGCTACATTAGATGGAGTTAATGTAGTTGTAGAACTAAAAGCAATCCCAATCCCAATTCCCAGAACAAACACCCCTGCCAAAATAGCAATAGTGGTGAAGTTAAACATAGAAGATGGGAAACTAGAAGGCCTAGATGTGGTAGCCGCTCTACCAGTTGATTTACGTCTCATTTGTGCTGATTAACCTTCACGCCTGAAAAATTTGGGAGTGTCTCCCTATTTCAGTATGCCGATTATTGAGGAGATTTGCCTGCAACTTTTCAGATAATATTGAACCTTTTAACTTGGTGTTTGTCACCCGTCACGTTCCCACCAAATTAGCAGCGAAAAAATGTAAAGTAATATTTACGAAAATATTTGATACCTGACTGAACACAAATAAAGTGAAATCTATAACAGGCTCATTCTGGGTTAGTAACCTCAAAGCTTCGCAAGTGCAACTTATTTTAGCGGACAGTTTGACTATCTTTTGGGGAGAGTGGATAGATTTACGCGTTAGAATCGCGCAAGTGGCTGCATCTGGTTTAGTTTCTCCACTGATTTACATTGTTGCTTTTGGTTTGGGTTTAGGTAGTGCCATTAAACCAGGTTCTGGCATCAGTGGTAATTACAGCAACTATCTAGAATTCATGTTGCCGGGAATGGTGGCGTTATCATCGATGACTATTAGCTTTGCTGGAACGACGTTTTCAATTTGTGGAGATAGGTTATTTAGTAAAACCTTTGAAGAATTATTACTGACTCCCATACATCCCTTAGCGTTGTATTTTGGTCAAATGTTAGCAGGAATTGTGCGGGGGTTAATGACTTCTGGCTCTGTGGTTCTGATAGCTTTGCTATTTACAGGTAACTGGCATTTTCTCCACCCGTTGTTTTTGCTATTGCTGGTATTGAACTGTGCCGTGTTTGCAGGTTTGGGTGTAATTGTTGGGTTATCAGTAAAATCACTCGAATCAGTGGGACTTTACAATAACTTCGTGATTGCTCCCATGTCGTTCTTAGGAGCGACTTTCTTTGATCCTGCTACATTACCCACTGCCTTGAAAGTAGTGGTTTATCTGTTCCCTTTAACCTACGCCAGCACTGGACTACGGGCAGCAGCTAATTTACCTTTATCTCAGTTTCCCTGGTACAGCATACCAATATTACTAGCGATCGCGATCGCCATTGCCTTTTGGGGTGGTTATAAATTCGCCCACCAACAAGACTAATACCAATTCGCAATTCGCAATTCGCAATTAAGAAAGTCAGATACCATCTGGGTTTCAAGCTTTGCATCTGTTGCTTAATTTTGGAGAATTGGTATAATGGAATACCAAAAAATAAATTATCCCAAATAAACAGCTTAGTAGGGTGCGTCAGTATGAATAATCTCTTGGTATAGTTAGGTTTTCTTGCACTGACGCACCCTACAGTTTAGATATTTTTTATCTAGAAGTCCCTAACCACAAACAAAGTTTTTCAAAGTTTCTGATTTGTCATCTCCACAAAACGCTAATCTGACTGGATATCGTGGAATCAAATCCAGTCATGACTAAAGTTTCCAACATTCGTCAGTTGTTAACTGATACAAAATTAGGGCTACTACCTTATTTAGATCAACGCTTGCAGGAAATTGCTAAAACCTGGTCACAAACAGAAAATTTGCAACTACAGCCTTATGATCTCCGGTTTGGTAATTGCAACACCTCCGCAGCCAATGAACCCAGACCAGTTATTAACCAGTCAATTGCTTTGCAGTTTTTCATCTTAGGCAATCCTCAAAATAGATTGGAGTTATTGCTACTAGCCTCAGAACTGCAAAACAATATAGATGCAGCCATTTTTGAATGGAGTAACCGCGAATGGTATCAGTTTGAGAAGCCCTTAAAGCGACCAGTAACACAAATTACAGGCAACTTAGACTATGAAATACTAGAAAATCAAAATAATACTTGCCGTATCACTCTGGAGCGTCAATTTGATTTAATTTACTTAGTTAGTTTTTAAATAACAGGGAACAGGGAACAGGGAACAAGAAGTAGATAATTGTATTTTCTCTCCCTGCACCCCTGCACCCTTGCACCCCTGCTTCCTCTAACCTGCTTGATAACTAGCAGAGAAGGTGTCTTTGAGAGAACGCCAACGGAAGGAGCGATCGCCGCCTCTCTCGACAACTACTTTCACTCTTGGTTCTAAACTAGGTAGATTGGTCAGAAATTCTACTTCCTGGTCGGAAAGGATATTTCCTTCAATAATCCACAACACCAAACCCTTAGATTTAGGTGGTAGTTGTTCTAGTTGGTAGTTCACAACAGGTGGCAGATAATAAACATTACCTACTGCTGCACCGCTACCTGTGCTTTTTTTACCCAAATGGGGAGGTCTGACACCGTGAACCCCTGTCAGATAAGCAGCGACATCACCTAATCCTCTAGCAGTCAATACTAGAGTCGTATAGCCAGCAGCACGCAGACGACGACGATACCGACCTTCAAAACCCCCTTCCAGGGGTGTGTAAACACCTAACGAACCCAATTTTTCCAGATTGCGGATGAAACCGTTGCCAGTGGTAATTAGTGCCATAGATTTTTCGGATTATTGTCCTATCCCACTTTGATATCTCTATTATTGACCTTGAAGTGTTCGATCAAGTGAGATCACAAAGCTTATGGATTAGATAAGCTAAACTCAATTTTATCAGCAAAGTTTGGGGACTGGGGACTGGGGATTGGGAGAAGAGAGAAGGGGTGCAAGTGAAGGTAGATTTTATGGTACTTCCAAAAAATAAACTATCCAAATCTATCTTCTATCTATTTTCTTCAAAACAACTGTTTCCCCCCTGCTCCCTGCCCCCTGCCCCCTTGCCATCAACCAGATAGATATTTTTTTAATTGGAAGTCCCTAATTCAATGCCCAATGCCCAAAATTTATTTTTGACAAAGGGTTGCCAATAGTTTATAGTATTAGATTGTGACCAATTTCGCAAATTAAGATACCATGTAATCACCATTTTGGGCGATCGCTAACATTAAAGTTAACGAAAATCTTCACCAGGAAAACATCCAGGCGGAAACAGCTCAAAAGCTGGTAAACTTAGAAAGCTTTTAGGTCAAGTTCAGGGTAAGCAGCCGAAATCAAAAGGCCACCCTCATCACCAGGCTACACCCACTCCTGTAGTCAGAAAAGCAATCAACACCTGACACTCCAGGTTTGATTGGTTCAGTGCAGAAAAAGCTGAGTAGTGATGTTAGCTGGATGACATTACACTAAAACCTCGGTTCAACGGATACTGAGCGGTAAAAACTGCTTAAGTCCCACTGAGACGCGGCAGTTGCCCAATCGGGAGACCCGCAAATGGCAATTGCCTCCAGAAAGTGCCTAAGCAAACGCTAGGACGAAAGCGTTGCTGCACAAAGAGCAAAGCTATATAGCATTGCCTTGATACCAGAAGTGATTCCTTCTTATATAAAGAAGGCAATTGTGACTGTTCTGGTGAACAAAAGAGTGAATTAAATAACATCACCAAACAGTAACAACACAACTTTGTGTTTCCGACACCATCGTTAGCAGACAAAAATGCTTTCGATACTAGAGACTCGTCCATCTTCGTCGGCGTTCATGAGAGTTTGTGTTCAAAAACCCGATTTCAAGGTCAGCAAGTAGAAAGGAGAACCAGTTACCGTGTCTGTAGGCATTCTCGGCACAAAACTGGGCATGACCCAAATCTTTGACGAAGCAGGAGTTGCAATTCCTGTAACAGTCGTCCAAGCCGGGCCATGCGTAGTTACCCAAATAAAAACAAGCCCAACCGATGGATACTCAGCGATCCAAGTTGGTTTCAAACAAGTTAAAGAAAAAGCACTGAATAAGCCCGTATTGGGTCATTTGAAGAAATCCGAAGCTCCTGCATTACGGCATCTGAGAGAGTATCACACAGATAGCCCTAATGATTATTCTTTAGGACAAGAGATTAAAGCAGATATTTTTAGTGCAGGTCAAATCGTAGACGTTAGCGGTACAAGCATCGGTCGTGGCTTTGCAGGCAACCAAAAGCGGAATAACTTTGGTCGCGGGCCAATGTCCCACGGTTCTAAGAACCATAGAGCGCCCGGTTCAATTGGTGCAGGTACAACCCCAGGTCGTGTTTATCCTGGTAAGCGGATGGCAGGACGTTTAGGTGGTAGCCGCGTCACCATCAAAAAGTTGACCGTAGTCAGAGTTGATAGTGAGCGCAATTTACTGCTCATTAAAGGAGCTGTGCCTGGCAAACCAGGGTCATTGCTAAGTATTGTGCCAGCCAAGCTAGTTGGCAAGTAGTGCTGAGTGTTAACTGTTAGCTGTTAACTGTTAACTGAAATAAGGACACAAAAATGGTTGAAAGTGTAATTAAAAATTGGCAAGGGGAGGAAGTCGGGCAAAAAGAGTTCGACCTGCGCTCCGCCAAAGCAGAAACGGCGACTCACATCGTCCACCGCGCCCTGGTACGCCAACTGAATAACGCTCGGCAAGGAAATGCTAGCACCAAAACTCGTTCAGAAGTGCGGGGTGGTGGACGCAAACCTTGGCGGCAAAAAGGTACTGGTCGCGCTCGTGCAGGTTCTATTCGTTCTCCGTTATGGCGGGGTGGTGGTGTCATCTTCGGGCCGAAACCCAGAGATTTCAGCATCAAAATGAACCGCAAAGAACGACGGTTAGCACTACGCACAGCCCTAGTCAACCGTCTAGAGGACTTGATTGTAGTAGAAGAATTTAATAACGAGCTATCCCGTCCTAAGACTAAAGATTTGGTATCAGCCTTAGCCCGTTGGGGAGCAGCACCAGAAAATAAGACATTATTAATTTTGTCCGAGTTTCCTGAAAACGTGTATTTATCAGCCCGCAATATCGAGAATCTCAAGTTACTTGCTGCTGATCAATTAAATGTTTTCGACTTGCTCCATGCTGACAAAATTGTCATCACAACATCAGCTTTAGATAAGATTCAGGAGGTCTACAATGGCTAGATTTGAGACCCGTAACCTTCCTGATTTAATCCGTCGCCCCATCGTCACCGAAAAAGCGACAATTCTGATGGAACAAAACAAATACACCTTTGAAGTGGTTCCCAAAGCTGACAAAACTCAAATTAAAGCAGCAATTGAAGACTTATTTCAAGTAAAAGTCGTCAAAGTGAACACCACATTACCACCCCGTAGAAAAAAGCGCGTTGGTAAATTCATTGGTTTCAAACCCCAATATAAAAAAGCGATCGTTACTGTCGCACCTGGGGACGTAGAGAAAATCAGACAAGTGCTATTCCCAGAGGTCTAAGATATCATGGGTACCCGTTCTTATCGCCCTTATACCCCCAGTACACGCCAAGTTACCATCTCGGACTTCGCGGAAATTACCAAAACCGAACCAGAAAAATCACTCACGGTCTATATCCACCGTGCCAAAGGTCGGAACAACCAAGGGCGGATAACCTGCCGTCATCGGGGTGGCGGACACAAAAAACTTTATCGCATCATTGATTTTAAACGGGATAAACGCAGTATTCCCGCTACGGTCATTGCTATTGAATACGATCCCAACCGGAACGCCCGGATTGCACTGCTATCTTATGAAGATGGCGAAAAACGTTACATTTTGCATCCCAATGGCTTAAAAGTTGGGGCAAAAGTTATCGCTGGGCCAGAATCTCCGATTGAAGACGGTAACGCTTTACCTTTAGCTAACATCCCCTTGGGTACTAGCGTTCACAACGTAGAATTGATTGCTGGTAAAGGCGGTCAAATCGTTCGTGCAGCAGGTGCTACTGCTCAAGTTGTAGCGAAAGAAGGTAATTACGTCACATTGAAGTTGCCTTCTGGTGAAGTCCGGATGATTCGCCGCGAATGTTACGCCACCATCGGGCAAGTAGGTAACACCGACGCGAGAAACCTGAGTGCAGGTAAAGCTGGTAGAACTCGTTGGAAAGGCCGCCGTCCGCAAGTTAGAGGTAGCGTAATGAACCCTGTAGACCACCCCCACGGCGGTGGTGAAGGTAGAGCGCCCATTGGTAGATCCGGCCCTGTAACTCCTTGGGGTAAACCAACCTTGGGTGCGAAAACTCGTAAACCCAAGAAAGCTAGCAGCAGATTAATTGTTCGCCGTCGTCGTAAATCATCCAAACGCGGACGCGGTGGTCGTGAGTCTTAAGCATTTTAGATTTTAAATTTTGGATTTGAGATTGGATCTGGTAGTTGAGCATTAATAATTTTTGCCTAATCATCAGATACATATTTATCCAAAATCCGAAATTCTAAATTTGAAATCCAAAATCCGTCTTGAAAAGTTTCCTACGGCGGGAAACCCGCCTACAGAACTTTCCGCAAAATCCAAAATCCAAAATCGAACTATGGGTCGTTCTCTTAAAAAAGGTCCTTTTGTTGCGGATCATTTGTTAAGCAAAATTGAAAAACTGAACGCTAAAAACGAAAAACAAGTAATCAAAACTTGGTCGCGTGCTTCCACAATTTTGCCGGAAATGGTAGGCCACACCATCGCAGTTCACAACGGGCGGCAACACGTACCTGTATTTATCAGTGACCAAATGGTGGGGCATAAGCTAGGAGAATTCGCTCCTACACGCACCTACAGAGGCCATGGCAAAACTGACAAAAAATCGGGGAGATAGTCAAAAGTCCAAAGTCCAAAGTCAACAGTCCAAAGTAAAAACTAATGACTAATGACTAACGACTAATGACTAATGACAAATGGAGAAACATATGGCTACTGATACTACTGAAGTAAAAGCGATCGCCCGTTACATAAGAATGTCTCCCTTTAAAGTACGTCGTGTACTTGATCAAATTCGGGGTCGCTCCTATAGAGAGGCACTAATTATCCTCGAATTTATGCCTTATCGAGCTACTGAACCAGTGCTGACACTCCTGAGAAGTGCGGCGGCTAACGCCGAGCATAATGCAGGATTAGACCGCGCTCAATTAGTGATCACTCAGGCATACGCTGATCAAGGCCCCGTACTCAAACGTTTCCAACCTAGAGCGCAAGGTAGAGCTTACCAAATTCGCAAACCAACGTGTCATATTACCTTAGCTGTAGCGGCTGATGCTAACGCTAAGTAACTAAAATAAACACTAAAAATTGCGTAAAGTAAGAAATTTTAGAGGAAACATTTGTGGGACAAAAAATACATCCAGTTGGCTTTCGCCTGGGAATTACCCAAGAACACCAATCGCGTTGGTTTGCCGACCCAGAACGCTATCCTGAACTTTTACAAGAAGATCACAAACTTCGTAAATACATAGACCAAAAATTGGGCAGATACGCTCAAAACAACGCTGGTATTTCCGAAGTACGGATTGAGCGTAAAGCCGATCAAATCGACTTAGAAGTACGGACTGCGCGCCCAGGTGTAGTTGTAGGTCGCGGTGGTCAAGGAATTGAAGCACTGCGTACCGGACTGCAAGACTTACTAGGTGGTCAACGGCAAATTCGCATCAACGTTGTAGAAGTGCAAAGAGTTGATGCTGATGCTTACTTGATTGCTGAGTACATCGCGCAACAACTAGAGCGTCGTGTCTCCTTCCGCCGTGTAGTTAGACAAGCGATTCAACGCGCTCAACGGGCAGGAATTCAAGGCATCAAAGTGCAAGTCAGTGGTCGTCTCAACGGTGCAGAAATTGCTCGGACTGAGTGGACTCGTGAAGGCAGAGTACCTCTGCACACCCTACGAGCTGACATTGATTATTCC
This sequence comes from Nostoc sp. CENA543, assembly GCF_002896875.1. Classification (GTDB taxonomy): domain Bacteria; phylum Cyanobacteriota; class Cyanobacteriia; order Cyanobacteriales; family Nostocaceae; genus Trichormus. The sequence goes on along the minus strand of NZ_CP023278.1, from coordinate 6,942,174 downwards.
TACTGCACAGCTAAAACCGTTTACGGAATTTTAGGCATCAAAGTTTGGGTCTTCAAGGGTGAAATCATTCCTGGACAGGAAGAAGCCCCATCCCAACCATCGACCCGTGAACGCGAACCACGCCGCCGCCAACAACAGCGTCGTCGCCAGCAGTTTGAAGACCGTTCCAATGAAGGATAGTCATTAGTCCAATGTCCACAGTCAAAAGTCCACAGTCCAAATTGTTTGACTATTGACCATTGACTACTAAACCATTGACTATTGACCATTGACTATTGACTATTGACTTGTAACAAACCATGTTAAGTCCTAGAAGAACTAAATTCCGCAAACAACAACGCGGACGAATGACTGGTCTATCGCACCGTGGTAGCACCCTCAACTTTGGAGACTTTGCCCTGCAAGCGCAAGAACCAGCTTGGATCACCTCTCGGCAAATCGAAGCTTCCCGTCGGGCAATGACTCGTTACATTCGTCGGGGTGGTAAAATTTGGATTCGCATTTTCCCAGATAAACCTGTCACCATGCGTCCTGCTGAAACCCGGATGGGATCAGGTAAAGGTAATCCAGAGTTTTGGGTAGCTGTAGTCAAGCCAGGGCGGATTTTATTTGAAATCGCTGGCGTTTCGGAAGAAATAGCGCGAGAAGCTATGCGACTAGCGGCCTACAAGCTACCCATCAAAACCAAGTTTATTGTGCGATCGCAAATCGAGGAGCAGGAGTAGGTTATGCCTCTTCCCAAAATTTCAGAAGCTAGAGAACTAAGTGACGAAAAACTGGCCGAGGAAATTATTGCGGTGAAAAAACAACTGTTTCAGTTGCGCTTGCAAAAAGCCACCAGACAATTAGACAAGCCCCACCAGTTCCGCCACGCCCGTCACCGCCTCGCCCAACTACTCACAGTAGAAGGAGAAAGGAAACGGGCAGCAAGTCAACCGCCTCAAGAATCAAAGTAGGAGATTATGGCAATCAAAGAACGAGTTGGCTTGGTAGTGAGCGATAAAATGCAAAAAACGGTAGTTGTTGCCATTGAAAACCGCGCTCCCCATCCCAAGTACGGCAAGATTGTAGTCAAGACCCGGCGTTACAAAGCCCACGACGAAGAAAATAAATGCAAAGTGGGCGATCGCGTGCGAATTCAGGAAACTAGACCCCTGAGTAAAACTAAACGCTGGCAAGTGGCAGAAATCCTCAACACTAAAGCTACAACTTGATAGTTGTGCATAAGGGAGACCGATTGTGATTCAACCCCAAACTTACCTGAATGTGGCAGATAATAGCGGCGCACGCAAACTGATGTGTATTCGTGTCTTAGGCGCGGGTAACAGACGTTACGGTTTTGTGGGCGACAGAATTATCGCTGTTGTCAAAGATGCTATTCCTAACATGGCAGTCAAAAAATCCGATGTAGTCGAAGCTGTAATTGTTCGCACCCGCCACAATATCAACCGTGATAGCGGTATGAGCATTCGCTTTGATGATAATGCTGCCGTCATTATCAACAAAGAAGGTAATCCCAGAGGTACACGGGTATTTGGCCCAGTAGCGCGGGAATTACGTGATAAGAACTTTACCAAAATCGTTTCTCTAGCTCCAGAGGTGCTGTAATGGGAAACCGAAAAGATCAACCCAAATTCCACAAAATGCACGTCAAAACCGGCGACACAGTACAAGTGATTGCTGGCAAAGACAAAGGCAAAGTCGGTGAAGTGATTAAAGCACTGCCCGAATTTAGTAAAGTCATTGTCAAAGGCGTAAACATTAAAACCAAGCACGTCAAGCCCCAGCAAGAAGGGGAATCTGGGCGGATTGTCACCCAAGAAGCTCCAATTCACAGCTCTAACGTTATGCTTTATTCCACCAAGCAAAACGTTGCTAGTCGTGTCTGCTACACCTTCACAGCAGAAGGGAAAAAGGTCAGAAAACTCAAGAAAACTGGTGAAATTCTCGATAACTAGGGAATTCATCAACTTGAGATTTTAGATTGTAAATTTAAATTCAAATCTAAAATCTGAAATTAAAGTTTCCCTGACCAAGACCAGGGGAAATCAGGACAAAAAACTATGGCGACACAAAGACTCAAAACCTTATATCAAGAGACCATTGTCCCCAAACTGACCAATCAGTTTCAGTATACTAACGTTCATCAAGTGCCAAAAGTGGTGAAAGTGACTGTAAACAGAGGTCTAGGGGAAGCAGCGCAAAATGCTAAGGCACTCGAAGCATCTTTGAGCGAAATTGCGACTATTACTGGACAAAAACCAGTAGTCACCAGAGCAAAAAAAGCGATCGCTGGCTTCAAAATTCGTCAGGGTATGCCTGTTGGGATTATGGTAACTCTCAGAGGCGATAGAATGTATGCCTTTCTCGACCGGCTCATTAGCCTATCACTACCCAGAATTAGAGATTTTCGCGGCGTTAGCCCCAAAAGCTTTGACGGTCGCGGTAACTATACTCTCGGCGTAAGAGAACAGCTAATCTTTCCAGAAGTCGAGTACGACAGCATCGATCAAATCCGTGGTTTAGATATTTCCATTATCACCACAGCAAAAACCGACGAAGAGGGCCGCGCCTTACTTAAAGAATTAGGAATGCCCTTTCGCGATCAATAAGTTCATCTAAAGAGGGAACGATGGCGGCTAACGACACAATTGCAGATATGCTGACGCGCATCCGCAATGCCAACATGGCAAGGCATAAAAATACACAAGTGCCTGCTACGAAAATGACCCGTAGCATTGCTAAGGTGCTACAGGAAGAAGGCTTTATTGCTGAATATGCAGAAGAGGGTGAAGGCATAAAACGTAACCTAGTAATTTCTCTGAAATACAAAGGTAAAAATCGCCAACCCCTAATTACTGCACTCAAACGGGTAAGTAAACCAGGTTTGCGTGTTTACTCCAACAGAAAAGAATTACCACGGGTATTAGGTGGTATTGGTATTGCCATCATTTCCACATCCAGTGGTATTATGACCGACCGCGAAGCGCGTCGTCAGAACTTAGGTGGTGAAATCCTCTGCTACGTCTGGTAGTTTTCCAGAGTCAACAGTCAACAGTCAACAGTCAATAGTTTTGACGACAGACCATAGACTATCGACGAATCACAAAGGTCAAACAGTCATGTCTCGTATTGGTAAACGTCCAATTACTATTCCCGCCAAAGTACAAGTAACCATTGATGGGGCAAAAATCGCCGTAAAAGGGCCTAAAGGTGAACTTTCTCGCGATTTACCCACCAACGTCATAGTCTCTCAAGAGGGAGAAATCTTAACAGTTGCCCGTAAGGATGACTCTCGTACCTCTCGGCAAATGCACGGTTTGAGCCGGACTTTAGTTGCCAATATGGTAGAGGGAGTTTCCCAAGGGTTCCAACGTCGCCTAGAAATCCAAGGTGTGGGTTATCGGGCGCAAGTGCAAGGGCGCAACCTAGTGTTGAACATGGGTTACAGCCACCAAGTCCAAATTGAACCACCAGAAGGCATTCAGTTTGCGGTAGAAAATAACACTAACGTGATTGTTAGTGGCTATGACAAAGAAATTGTCGGGAACACAGCAGCTAAAATCCGTGCCGTTCGTCCACCAGAACCCTACAAAGGTAAAGGTATCCGCTATGCAGGCGAAGTGGTGAGACGCAAAGCTGGTAAGACCGGAGGTAAAGGTAAGAAATAAGCTATGAAACTTACTCGTAGGGAATCAAAACAGCGTCGTCACAAACGCATTCGGGGCAAAGTTAAAGGTTCACCAGAACGCCCACGGTTAGCAGTATTCCGTTCCCATGAGCATATTTATGCTCAGGTAATTGATGATACACAGCATCATACGCTAGTAGCAGCCTCGACTGTAGAACCAGCTTTGAAAGCTAGTCTATCTTCAGGTGGTAACTGCGAAGCATCAGCACAAGTTGGTAAATTAATTGCCCAGCGATCGCTAGAAAAAGGGATCACCAAAGTCGTATTCGACCGTGGTGGCAACTTATATCATGGTCGCATCAAAGCCCTAGCGGAAGCCGCACGCGAAGCAGGTCTAGATTTTTAACCAGTCAAAAGTCCCAAGTCAAAAGTCAAAAGCATTGACTATTGACTAATGACTAATGACTTAATGACTAATGACTAAATAGAGAGCATAGATTATGGCAACTGGTCGTCGTAAAGCTAACCGCGCGAAAAAAGAAGAAACCACCTGGCAAGAACGTGTCATTCAGATTCGCCGTGTCAGCAAAGTGGTCAAAGGTGGTAAAAAACTCAGCTTCCGCGCCATTGTGGTCGTTGGTAACGAACGCGGTCAAGTAGGTGTGGGAGTAGGCAAAGCTTCCGATGTAATTGGAGCTGTGAAAAAAGGTGTCGCTGATGGAAAAAAACACCTAATTGACATCCCCATCACTAAAGCCAACTCCATTCCTCACCCCATCAATGGTGTTGGTGGTGGTGCAAAAGTGATTATGCGTCCAGCAGCTCCCGGTACTGGGGTAATCGCTGGTGGTGCTGTCCGCACCGTATTGGAATTAGCCGGAGTGCGTAACGTTCTGGCTAAACAACTTGGCTCAAATAACCCACTCAACAATGCTAGAGCCGCAGTCAACGCCTTATCTACCCTGCGTACCTTAACCGAAGTCGCTGAAGACCGGGGCATTGCTATTGAAAAACTCTACGTTCAGTAGAGTAACTGTTACAAAATTCTTCTGTAAACAGGTATCAATTACACCATGAGAATCAACGATCTAAAGCCCCAAAAAGGCTCGAAAAAGCGCGGTCGCCGTGTCGGTAGAGGTATTGCAGCTGGACAAGGTGCCAGTGCCGGTGCCGGGATGAGAGGTCAAAAGGCTCGCTCAGGTAGCAGCACTAGACCAGGATTTGAAGGGGGTCAACAGCCATTGTACCGCCGCATACCTAAACTCAAAGGCTTTCCTTTAGTTAATCGTAAAATTTACACTACGATTAATGTAGAGAAGCTCGCCTCTCTTCCTGCCAACACAGAAGTAACATTGGAATCCTTAAAAGCAGCAGGTATTCTCACTGCTGTCAAAGGCCCATTGAAAATTTTGGGCAATGGGGAATTAGGTGTGGCACTGACAGTGAAAGCAGCAGCTTTTACAGGTCAAGCTCGGAGCAAAATTGAGGCCGCTGGAGGGAGTTGTGAAGTTTTAGGTTGAGCCAGAACAGCGCACTTAAAATACTAGTCAACTTGCTTCCGGTGCCTGGTTCACGATAAAGGTAGCACTCTATGATCAGTCGAGATAAAGCCCCAACGGCTCAAGAAACTTTTATGCAGATGGCACAAGCAGCTGGACTGAGAGGTAGGCTGCTTGTCACTGTCGGTATTTTAATTTTGGTTCGCTTGGGTATATTTTTACCCGTACCAGGAATTGATAGAGCTAGGTTCGCTGAAGCTATATCGGGCAATAATTCTATATTCGGTTTGTTGGATATTTTCTCTGGACGGGGACTTTCCACTTTAGGGGTCTTTGCTTTAGGGATTCTGCCCTTTATTAATGCGTCCATTATTATCCAATTACTAACAGCGGCCATTCCATCTTTAGAAAATTTACAAAAAAACGAAGGCGAAGCTGGTCGGCGGAAAATTTCCCAAATCACACGCTACGTTTCTCTCGGTTGGGCGATTATACAAAGTACGGCATTTTCGGCTTTGTTTCTCCAACAGTTTGCCTTAAACCCTGGGCCAATATTTGTAGCGGAAACAGCGATCGCCCTCACGGCTGGTTCAATGTTTGTGATGTGGGCATCGGAACTGATCACTGAACGAGGCATTGGCAACGGTGCATCATTGTTGATTTTTATCAACATTGTGGCTTCATTACCTAAATCCTTGGGCAATACGATTGAGTTAGTGCAAGTGCGGGGTCAGGAAATTGTCGGTAGCGTGATTGTGCTAGTGTTACTATTCCTAGCCACAATTGTCGGTATTGTGTTTGTGCAGGAAGGCATTCGTCGCATACCAATTATTTCGGCTCGTCGTCAAGTTGGTAGACGCGTTTTAGCGGAGCAACGCAGCTATCTACCTCTGCGACTCAATCAAGGCGGTGTGATGCCGATTATTTTTGCTGCTGCTATCCTCAGCTTGCCATCACTGATCGCTAACGTGACCAAAAATGAAGCAGTGACCAGAATTGTCAGCAATTATTTGAGTCCTAATGGGCCTAATTCCTGGCTGTACACTCTAGTCTACTTTGTGTCCATTATTTTCTTTAGCTACTTCTACTCTTCTTTGATCGTCAATCCAGTTGATGTTGCACAGAACTTGAAGAAAATGGGTTCTAGTATTCCAGGGATTCGTCCAGGGAAAGCAACTAGCGAGTATATTGAGCGCGTAATTAATCGGCTGACTTTTCTAGGTGCATTGTTTTTGGGTTTAGTGGCAATTATCCCCACAGCTGTAGAAAGCAATCTGCCAGTTAAAACATTCCAAGGCATAGGGGCTACTTCCTTACTGATTATAGTGGGTGTGGCTATAGATACTGCCAAACAGATCCAAACTTACGTAATTTCTCAGCGATATGAAGGGATGGTGAAGCAATAGTGACGCGACTAATCTTCTTGGGGCCGCCGGGTGCAGGAAAAGGAACTCAAGCTCAAATTATGGCAGAACACTTAAATATTCCTCATATTTCTACGGGGGATATATTGAGGCAAGCCATGAAAGAGCAAACTCCTTTAGGAATTAAAGCTCAAAGTTATGTTGATAGCGGAGATTTAGTTCCTGACCAGTTGGTTCAAGACCTTGTGGCAGAACGTCTAGAACAAGCAGATGCTCAGTCTGGTTGGATTTTAGATGGGTTTCCCCGCAAGGTGACGCAAGCAGCCTTTTTAGAGGAATTACTGCAAACAACTGGTCAAGGCGGCGAAAAAGTAGTCAATTTAGATGCTCCAGATGCCGTGGTCGTAGCAAGACTGCTGTCTAGAGGACGTAAGGACGATAGCGAAGAAGTGATTCGCCACCGCCTAGAAGTCTATCGCCATGAAACAGCACCTTTAATTGATTACTATCGCGATCGCCATAAACTCTTGACAGTCAACGGTGATCAATCCCAAGCAGAAGTCACTCACGCATTGAAAGCCACTTTAGAAAACAGAGAATAGGGAATCAGGAATAGGGAATAGAGAATTAACCACTCTCAACTTCCCACTCCCAACTCCCCAGCAGATAGCTAAGATATATTAAGAAACTGTTGATATATTTGTCATAATGTGTTCTGTTGCAGAACAATACTGCGAAAGAACAAACAACTATTGAGTTGAGGGAAAAACTTGTCTAAACAAGATTTGATTGAAATGGAAGGTACAGTCACAGAATCATTGCCCAATGCGATGTTTCGGGTAGACTTGGACAATGGATTTAACGTCTTAGCACATATTTCTGGGAAAATTCGCCGCAATTACATCAAAATTCTGCCTGGCGATCGCGTCAAAGTAGAATTGACTCCTTATGATCTTACCAAGGGCAGAATCACCTACCGATTGCGGAAAAAGTAGATATACGTATAGAAGTCTACCACAAAAAAAATTATTTGGGTGTTACCCATTTACTTAATTGGATAAATTTTTCTAGAAATGCTATAATTTAATATTTGGAGTCATTTGCAAACGACATGAAAGTCAGAGCTTCAGTCAAGAAAATTTGTGAAAAGTGTAACGTGATCAAACGCCGTGGTCGCGTCATGGTGATTTGCATCAACCCCAAACACAAACAACGTCAAGGGTAATGTGATTGAAAGTGCTGAGTGTTGAGTGGAAAACGAAACTTGAGCATTAATGCTATTTGGCAGTTCCGAGGAACGGGTTCTGTTAGTAGTCGGGGAAGGCATCCCCCAAGGAAGTAAAGTATCTCACTCATAACTCAGCACTTGTAACTCAGCACTGATTCACTGAGTTAGCGTTTTCCACCAGTAATTGCAGTAACAATAGGGAGAATTAATTGTGGCACGTATTGCCGGAGTAGACCTGCCACGCGACAAACGCGTTGAAATTGGTCTCACTTATATCTACGGAATTGGATTAACCAGATCACAACAAATTCTGGCGGATACAGGAGTTAATCCTGATACCCGTGTTAAAGAACTGAGTGATGCTGATATCGCAGCTTTGCGTGCGGAAATCGAAAGCAACTATCAAGTTGAAGGTGACTTGCGACGCTGGGAAGCGATGAATATCAAGCGATTGGTTGACATCGGTACCTATAGAGGTCGTCGTCACCGTATGGGCTTGCCAGTCAGAGGTCAAAGAACCCGTACCAATGCTAGAACCCGTCGAGGCAGACGGCAGACTGTAGCAGGTAAGAAGAAAGCTCCTGGTAAGTAAATTTCGTATACTTGCTGCTGATCTCAGCAAGTTTTCCCCTAGATTAACTAAACGAATATGGCAAGACAACCAACTAAAAAAACTGGCAGCAAGAAACAAAAACGTAACGTCCCCAACGGGATGGCTTACATCCAGTCTACTTTCAACAATAGCATTGTCACTATTACCGATCAAAACGGAGATGTGATCTCCTGGGCTAGTGCAGGTTCTAGTGGATTCAAAGGGGCTAAGAAAGGAACTCCCTTTGCTGCCCAAACTGCTGCTGAAAGTGCTGCCCGTCGAGCTATCGACCAAGGAATGCGCCAAATTGAGGTCATGGTGAGTGGCCCAGGAGCAGGACGAGAAACTGCAATTCGTGCATTGCAAGGTGCAGGACTGGAAATTACACTCATTCGGGATATCACTCCCATTCCTCACAATGGTTGCCGTCCACCCAAACGCCGCCGAGTCTAAACACTTAAGCTATTGGCCATTGAGGGTAAGACGTTTCATCAACAGCAATCACCTGTAAATAGTGCTGGTAAGTTAGTGAACAACCTGCCAAGCAGGGTGATAGCTGGAGCTATTCCGACGGCTGGAGTGATCAAAAGCATATCAGCTCTTCCACTGGGGAGGGCTGTTAAGGTTACAATCGCTCACAACTATAATGAATGCCCGTAAGCTCAGTAGGTGTGTCAAATTTAGCGAATTTCTCAAATTTGGCAGTTTGATCCACCAAAAGCAGGCCCAAGGCAATAAATTAAATTCCAGAGGCAATCAACTTGCCTGCTAGCAGCACCTTAAATAAGGGAGGCTACTCCGTGGCGCAATTTCAAATTGAATGTGTAGAGTCCAGTACAGAAGAAAGTCGGAGTCATTACAGTAAGTTTATCTTAGAACCTCTAGAACGTGGTCAAGGCACAACAGTTGGCAACGCTCTACGTCGGGTTTTACTTTCAAATTTAGAAGGAACAGCAGTTACAGCCGTCAGAATTGCTGGGGTTACTCACGAGTTTGCCACAGTTCCAGGCGTGCGGGAAGATGTCCTAGATATCTTGATGCGAATGAAGGATGTGATTCTCAAGAGTTACTCCTCTCAACCCCAAATCGGTCGATTGTTGGTGAATGGGCCAGCAACCGTGACATCGGCACATTTTGATTTGCCAAGTGAAGTCGAAGTCATTGATCCTACCCAGTATATCGCCACCGTTGCCGAGGGAGGCAAACTGGAAATGGAATTTCGCATTGAGAGAGGCAAAGGGTATCGCACTGTAGAAAGGGGGCGTGAAGAAGCCACATCCCTAGACTTTTTGCAAATCGACTCAGTATTTATGCCCGTACGAAAAGTCAACTACAGCGTTGAAGAAGCGCGTGGAGATGGTTCGATTCCCAAAGACAGGCTGCTTTTAGAAGTCTGGACGAATGGTGGTCTTTCACCCCAAGAAGCACTATCTTCAGCAGCTGGGATTTTGGTAGACCTATTTAATCCCCTGAAAGATATCTCCCTTGAACCTACAGATACAAGTTCAGAGATTCCTGACGACCCCACAGCGCAAATCCCCATTGAAGAGTTACAACTTTCTGTGCGGGCTTACAACTGTCTCAAGCGAGCGCAGGTTAACTCTGTGGCAGACTTGTTGGATTACACCCAAGAAGATTTGTTAGAGATTAAGAACTTCGGACAGAAGTCAGCAGAAGAGGTAGTGGAAGCACTGCAACGCCGTCTAGGTATTACTTTACCGCAAGAAAGAAGCTCTAAACACAGCTAAACCAACACCGTTAATTATTTCAAAGTAGATTTTTATGCGTCACCGTTGCCGGGTTAAAAAACTGAGTAAACCAGCTGACCAGCGTCGCGCTTTACTGCGATCGCTCACCACCGAACTGATTCGTCATGGTAAGATTACCACTACTTTAGTCCGCGCCAAGGTCTTGCGCTCTGAAGTAGATAAAATGATTACTCTGGCTAAAGACGGTTCATTAACAGCACGTCGTCAAGCTTTAGGCTATATCTACGACAAACAGCTAGTTCATGCTCTATTTGAGCAAGCCCCCACACGCTACGCCAATCGTCAAGGTGGTTACACCCGCATTCTCCACACCATTCCCCGCCGTGGAGATAATGCGGAAATGGCAATCATCGAACTAGTGTAGAGAAGGCAGGAGGCAGAAGGCAAGAGGCAGAAGGCAAGAGGAAAAACCTATTATTTTTACTCAGCACTCATAACTCAGCACTCAGCACTGCCCAAAATCCTATGTTAGCGAGCCACCAACCAGAACCAACTCAGCGAGTCGCCTTAGTAATTCAATACTTAGGCACTCATTTTCATGGTTGGCAACGGCAAAAGCAACATCGCACAGTCCAAGAAGAAATCGAGACAGCGATCGCTAATATATTGGGACATCATGTCACACTCCACGGTGCAGGACGCACCGATAGCGGAGTCCATGCTGCGGCACAAGTAGCCCATTTTGATGCAGCAAGTTTGATTCCGGCACATAGGTGGGCAGCAATTTTAAATAGTTATTTGCCCGACGATATATTAATCAGGGCTTCAGCAAGTGTCAACGACCGTTGGCACGCCCGTTTTAGTGCAGCGTATCGGCGGTATCGCTACACCATTTATACTGAAGGTTGTCCCAACTTGTTTGTCAAACCCTTCAGTTGGCATTATTATCATCCGCCTTTAGATGAATCACTCATGCAAGCTGCCTTAAAACCACTTTTGGGAAAGCATGACTTAGCAGCTTTTCATCGCGCTGGGTCAAAGCGATCGCATTCCTGGGTGGAAGTGCAAGCAGTAGAGTGTCATCGTCAAGGGTCGTTTATCCATATTGAAATTCAAGCAGATGGATTTTTATATGGCATGGTGCGGTTGTTAGTAGGGATGCTAGCACAGGTAGGTTCTGGACAAAGAACCCTCGCTAGTTTCACCGACATCTGGAAAGAGCAACGCCGCCAAGAAGTCAAGTATGCTGCACCACCGCAAGGCTTATGTCTATTGCGAGTCGGCTACCCTGACTTTCCCTTTTCCCCTGATGTTTGGTATGACACCATGCCAAAATTAGTGATTAGTCAAGAGTCAACGGTCAATAGTCAACTGCTCTAACTATTGACTATGGACTCCAAAAAAAATGACAAAGGATAATACACAATGATGAGTAAAACCTACCTTCCTCCTCAAGACTCTCTTGAGCATGAGTGGTACGTAGTAGATGCCACAGATAAACGTCTCGGTCGCCTCGCCAGCGAAGTCGCAATGGTTTTAAGAGGCAAAAACAAACCTCACTATACCCCCCACTTAGACACAGGGGACTTTGTAATTGTCATCAATGCTGAGAAAGTCGCAGTTACAGGCAAAAAACGGACACAGAAACTCTACCGTCGTCACTCTGGCCGTCCTGGTGGAATGAAGACTGAAACCTTTGCCAAACTGCAACAGCGTTTACCAGAAAGAATTGTGGAACACGCCATCAAAGGTATGTTACCTAAAAATAGCTTGGGTAAGCAGTTATTTACTAAACTGAAAGTCTACGCAGGGCCTACACATCCCCACGCAGCGCAAAAACCCAAAGAACTCAACATTAATACAATTCCTGGAGCAGAAAGTTAATGGTAGTAGCAGAAGCAAATAGCGGCCGCGCCGTGTACTGGGGTACTGGTCGCCGTAAATCCGCAGTCGCACGGGTGCGTCTCGTTCCTGGTAGCGGTCAATTGATTGTCAACGGCAAACCTGGAGACTTATATTTCCAGTTCAATGCCAATTATTTAGGAGTCATCAAAGCTCCTTTAGAAACCTTGGGACTAGAAAACGAGTACGACATTCTAGTTAAAGCAGAAGGCGGCGGTTTGACCGGACAAGCCGACTCTGTACGCTTGGGAATAGCTCGCGCTTTATGCCAACTAGACCCCGAAAACCGTCCACCCCTCAAGGTTGAAGGCTACTTGACTCGTGACCCCCGTTCCAAAGAACGGAAAAAATATGGTCTACACAAAGCTCGCAAAGCTCCTCAATACTCCAAGCGTTAAGGAATTGGGGATCGGGGATTGGGTACTGGGTATTGGGAAAAATTTCAAATTCCTAGTCCCCAGTCCTTAAGACCTAGTACCTAAATACAAGCAAAAAGTTATAATTTTTATAGATTCACCACAAAAGGAACAATGGCTAAACCTGATATTCATCCCCAGTGGTATCCAGAAGCAAAAGTTTATTGCAACGGTCAAGTTGTAATGACTGTTGGTTCTACCAAACCCGAATTACACGTAGATGTTTGGTCTGGAAACCACCCCTTTTACACTGGTACTCAGAAAATTATTGACACCGAAGGACGCGTGGAAAGATTCCTTCGCAAATACGGTATGTCTGGCAATCAAGGCGACAAAAAGAAAAAGTAGCTGGTTGGCTCTGCTGTTAACGACGACCCTGCGGATGCTGGGTCGATTGTCATTTAATGCCTGAGCCAACTTGTTATTTTTAAGGAGCGTTGCACTGATATGGCTGAAACATACTTACTGGAGAAACTGAGATCCGTTGAACAAACCTTCAATGAATTGACTCGTCGCCTAGCTGACCCTGATACTGCTCAAAATCCTGATGAGTATCAAAAAATTGCTAAGTCTCGTTCTTCTTTGGAAGAAGTCGTCAATACCTACGACACTTGGAAAACAGCACAAGAAGAATTAGTCGGGGCGCGTCAGGTACTCAAAGAGGCAAACGGCGATCCTGAGTTGCAAGAAATGGCAGCTTTGGAAGTAAAAGAATTAGAAGAAAAAATCGAATATTTAGAAACCCGCTTGAAGGTGTTGCTCCTACCCCGCGACCCCAATGATGATAAAAACATCATGTTGGAAATTCGGGCTGGGACTGGTGGTGACGAAGCAAGTATCTGGGCGGGAGATTTACTGCGGATGTATTCTCGCTATGCTGATACTCAAGGTTGGCGAGTCAAGTTAGTGAGTGAATCTCTGGGTGAAATGGGCGGCTTCAAAGAAGTGATCCTGGAAATTCAAGGCGAGAGTGTCTACAGTAAGCTGAAATTTGAAGCTGGTGTTCATCGAGTGCAGCGCGTACCGGCCACGGAAGCTGGGGGAAGGGTTCACACCTCCACAGCTACAGTCGCAATTATGCCAGAGGTCGATGATGTAGAAGTTCACATTGACCCGAAAGATATTGAAATGACCACAGCACGTTCCGGTGGTGCGGGTGGACAAAACGTCAACAAAGTGGAAACTGCGGTTGACTTGATGCACAAACCAACGGGAATTCGGATTTTCTGTACAGAAGAACGCAGCCAGTTGCAAAACAAAGAACGGGCGATGCAAATTCTGCGGGCGAAACTATATGAAATGAAGTTGCGGGAACAGCAAGAAGAAGTAACTTCGATGCGGCGATCGCAAGTTGGTACAGGATCGCGATCGGAAAAAATCCGCACTTATAACTATAAAGATAACCGCGCCACCGACCACCGTTTAGGTCAAAACTTCTCCCTTAACCCTGTTTTAGAAGGGGATATCGAAGACCTCATCCAATCTTGTATTTCTCAAGACCAGCAAGAAAGATTAGCAGAGTTAGCGGCTTCTGGTACGAATTAGGGGTATAGGGGTTTAAGGGTGTAGGGGTATAGGGGTTTAGTAAATATTTAACGCGATGTGCGACTTCTTCTGGAAACCCCTCTCCAAACCTCTCCCCTGCAACTGTAGAGACGTTGCATGCAACGTCTCTACTTTGATTCTTGCTCCCCTTCCCTTGTAGGGAAGGGGTTGGGGGTTAGGTTTAAAGAAAAGTTGCACACGGCGTTATTTAGTATAAATTGGGTGGGGCGATCGCTCTACCCATTTTTGTATTTGGAAAAGTGCAAACTTTGGTGATCATAATTTCTCTGTAGGACTTGTTCCATAATGAAGATACAAGAGGCAGTAGAGGTAGTTATGACTGTGCAGTTATTAAGACGAAAATTTACAGTAGACCAATATCATAAAATGATTGAGTCGGGAATTCTGACAGCAGATGATCGGGTGCAACTGATACGAGGAGAAATTATTGAGATGTCACCCATTGGGACAAGACACGCCGCTTGTGTTAATCGTTTAAATAATTTATTAATACAGTTATTAGGAAAAAGTGTAATAGTTGCAGTTCAAAATCCTGTTGAACTTGATGATAGTTCTGAACCTCAGCCAGATGTCGCCTTACTCAAACCCCGTGATGATTTTTATGAAAATGCACATCCTCAACCGCAGGATATTTATTTACTAATAGAGGTTGCTGATTCCACTATTCAGTTTGATAGAGAAGTCAAAATTCCTTTATATGCAATTGCAAATATAATTGTAGTTTGGTTAATAGATATTAATGAGCAAACTATTGAAGTTTATCAACAACCAACTGCCACCGGATATCAGCAAATACAGAAATTTACTCGTGGAGAAACTTTAGTAATTCCTGGCTTTCCTAATGTCACAATCACAGTTGATGAAATCTTTGGTATATCATTATAACTTATTAAATTCAGTTCGTAGTAAGGACTTTAGTCCTGATTTGAGGACTTTAGTTCTCACCACCAACCTTGAATTTTTAAACTGCTTGTGGTTCTTTTGTTGTTAAGACTTTCATACGGTTTTCTAATGCTGCTTGTAGTCCTTCTTCCATCTCTTGAGAATATCGATAATAGGCAAATTCATATTTTAACAGATAATTTAACCTCTGCCATTCCTTCATAATTTGACAGCTAGAAATTAAACTTTCTACTTCCTTTTGCCAACGTAGAAAAATTCGGTAACTAAAAAAGCTACTGCATATATTGCCTTTAATATCCCAAAAAGAGATACAAACTTGATGTTTCAGACAATAGATTTTTTTAATTTGTTTGACGTTGTAGCCTTGAGCATTTAAAGCTGTTTGTGCTTCAGTGTGAGATATGCACCACTTTTGTGGTTTGATTTTATTAGCTGCAATTAAATTTTTATTTTTACGGCGATATTGATTAATTCTGCGTAGCTGGCGAGACATGATGCACCTGTTCTGATTACACGCACTGGTATTGCAGCCTTGAAACATTAATTCACGCTCAAGACTACTTACTTTAGAGTAACTTTACCTATTACTTTAGTTGCAATATTAAAACTTAGATTATATACATTACAGCTAAAACCAAACTCTGTCAATCAAAATGTCAACGGATAGTGTTACAACTAAATTTGTAAATACAGTTGACTAGCCATAAAAGCAGTGAACGTTGAAAGCAGACAAAAACTGATTGAAATCATTAAATCGGCTCGCGGTTCGTTGAGTCAGCGAGCCTTTGGTAAATCGCTGGGAGTTTCTGCGACTGCGGTTCAGATGTGGGAGAAGGGCGTAAAAGTGCCAGATACAGAAAATCTGGCTCAAATCGCCGCTAAAGCAGGCTACACAATGGAAGAGTTACTCTGTTGTTTAGAGGGTAAACCAGTACAAGAAATTTCTGACCTGAATTTAATTTTACGACAAATCAAGCATATGCCTCTAAGTCAAGTGGCTCTGGTAGTACAAGCGGCGGCGGATAGACTGGCGGCTGTGGCACAGTCCTCAGATGAGGAGGCAAAAGCTAGTTAAATCAATTAATTATGTAGATTTTTATGAAAAAGAATTACTTGGTGGGCAAAAATGTACTGAAAGTCAAGGATTGAAATGCTCCTTGAAGTATTCAATATTTTAAGATTTGTCCACATCTAAGGAGTAATTCAACGTGATATTAAACCCGAAAATATAATTAGGCATACAGAAGATACACAATTAGTTTTAATTGATTTTTTTGCGATCAAACAGGTGCGAAACCAATATATAATGACAGGTTCGCAAGCTAGTATATCTGTTGCTATTGTCAAACATTCACACTGAAGAATGTGAGTGAATTTTTATAGCAATAGCTTTTCCCTGACGATTCATATACCCCACTTATTCAGAAATTGGATGAGATAATACTTGCAATATTTATCCCGAATTTTACTAATGGCGACTCAGGATAAATCATTTTAAAATGGTGAGCATCAAATTTAACCAGGTGCAATGATGTCTCTACGCAATGAACCTTTAGACTGGCAAGCAAATACTCAAGATAATTATGTTCCTATCTATCATAAAGGTAATTTAGTCGGTTTTTTTAAGCAAGAATATGCGAATGAAGTTATACAATTTCTGAATGAAGATGAAGTTTTAAAGAAAGCTTTAAAAAGAGCTTGCGCCGATTTATTAAAAGTGACCGGTAAAGATATTAATTTAGTTAGTAGTTTAATCAAAAAATATATACAAGTGAGTGAACGTCCTAAGCATGGAACTAAGGCGATCGCACTTTTATTAAAAGAACGACAAGCAGAACTAGATTTGAATGATTCAGAGTTTACAAAGTTCTGTGATACCTTCAAAATTTCCCCCGCAGAATTAAACAGCATCTATGCAGGTGAAGCATTTGATGATAAGTTATTGCTACCACTCACACGCGTCCTCGGAGTTACCAAAGAGCGATTGTTAGAGGTGCGAGATGGTTTATCTACACAAAACAATACATAAGTAAAAGTTCACATATCAATAATTGTGAAAACAGACAGTATTTTTTATCGTCTCTTTCAAGAATTTCCCGATATATTCTTTGAATTGATTGGAAATTCGCCCGATGTTGCTAGCATCTACCAATTTTCGTCTATCGAAATTAAGCAAACAGCCTTTAGAATCGATGGTGTATTTGTTCCCAATGGAGAAAATGAGCAACCAATTTACTTTGTAGAAGTGCAGTTTCAAGCTGATGATGGGATTTATTCACGTCTGATGGCGGAAATATGCTTGTATCTACGTCAAAATCAACCTGTAAATGATTGGGGTGCTGTGGTTTTATACCCAAGCAGAAGTATAGACATAGGAGATATTAAACATTACAGAGAATTCTTTGTTAGTCAAAGAATCAGGCGGATTTACCTGGATGAGTTAAGCACAGGTTCACCTTTACCCATTGGTATTGCAACGGTTAAATTAATTGTGGCATCTGAAGACACAGCCATCACCACAGCAAGAAATTTAGTAGAAAGAACAAAATTAGAAATAGACTCACCAAGAAAACAACAGCAATTATTACAATTAATAGAGACTATCTTGTTGTATAAGTTGCCCACAATCACTAAAGAGGAGCTAGAGGAAATGTTTAGCCTCAGTGAGTTAAGGAATACCCGATATTTTCAGGATGTTTTCCAAGAAGGTAAAGAGGAAGGTAGAGAAGAGGGTAGAGAAGAAGGTAGAGAAGAGGGTAGAGAAGAGGGTAGAGAAGAAGGTAGAGAAGAAGGTAGAGAAGAGGGTGTGCGTATAGGCAAATTAAAAGCTGTACCGCCAATGTTAGCAGCAGGCTTGACAATAGAACAAATAGCACAAGCTCTAGAATTAAGTGTTGAGGAAGTACAGCAGGCTGTACAGGCAACAGGTGATGGGTAATAGGTGACAGAAAAGAGAGAGGAAGGTGTTTATTTCGTAGCAACAATCACTAAGGAGGAGCTAGAGGAAATGTTTAGCCTCAGTGAGTTAAGGAATACCCGATATTTTCAGGATGTTTTCCAAGAAGGTAGAGAAGAGGGTAGAGAAGAAGGTAGAGAAGAAGGCAGAGAAGAGGGTGTGCGTATAGGTAAATTAAAAGTTGTACCGCCAATGTTAGCAGCAGGCTTGACAATAGAACAAATAGCACAAGCTCTAGAATTAAGTGTTGAGGAAGTACAGCAGGCTGTACAGGCAACAGGTGACGTGTAATAGGTAACAGAAAAGAGAGAGGAAGGTGTTTATTTCGTAGCAGTTTTAGAGCGAAAATTTAGCAAGTGACTGTTTCAATTGCTCAAACAAGATTATTGTTTGTCTGAAAAGAGTTTTTGAGAGGAATTTTTGGTTAATTTTTGTTAATATTGGACACAGTGCTGGTGCTTCGTTCACAAATATCCATAATTCCTTAACTCCTAACCAAGAAAAACTCGATGCTGCGACTAGAACATATTAGTAAAATTTATCCTACTGGCGAAGTTCTCAAAGATATCAATTGGGAAGTCAAGCCAGGCGATCGCATTGGTTTAGTCGGTGTGAACGGTGCAGGAAAATCCACCCAATTGAAAATCATCATGGGGGAAATCGAACCGACGGCGGGAGACATTATCCGTCCTGCTAGTCTGCACATAGCTTATCTGAACCAAGAGTTTGAAGTAGATCCAGGCCGCACGGTTAGAGAAGAATTTTGGACTGTATTTAAAGAAGCTAACGCAGTACAACTGGCTTTGGCGCAGGTACAGCATGAGATGCAAACGGCGACTCCTGAAGAATTGGACGTGCTGATTAATAAATTAGATCGCCTACAGCGTCAGTTTGAAGCTTTAGACGGCTATGGTTTAGAAGCACGCATCGGGAAAATTCTCCCAGAAATGGGATTTGAGCCAGAAGATAGCGATCGCCTCGTAAGTGCTTTTTCTGGCGGTTGGCAAATGCGGATGAGTTTGGGTAAAATCCTCCTGCAAAAACCCGATGTCTTACTACTGGACGAACCTACGAACCACCTGGATTTAGAAACCATTGAGTGGTTAGAAAATTACCTCAAAGGTCTAACTACCCCAATGGTGATAGTTTCCCATGACCGGGAATTTCTTGACCGTCTCTGCACCCAAATTGTCGAAACTGAACGTGGTGTTTCCACAACTTATTTAGGAAATTATTCGGCTTATCTCACACAAAAAGCCGAAAATCAATCAGCACAACTGAGTGCTTACGAACGCCAGCAAAAAGAAATCGAGAAACAACAGGCGTTTGTGGATAGATTCCGTGCTAGTGCTACCCGCAGCACCCAAGCCAAAAGCCGCGAAAAGCAACTGGACAAAATCGAACGCATCGAAGCACCCACAGCTAGCGTCAGAACCTTGCATTTCCGCTTTCCCCCTGCACCCCGTAGCGGTAGAGAAGTAGTCAAAATTAAGGACTTAACCCATATCTACGGCGACAAGATTTTATTTTTGGGTGCAAATCTGTTGATTGAAAGAGGCGATCGCATCGCCTTCCTGGGTCACAATGGTGCAGGAAAATCTACCTTATTGCGAATGATTATGGGTTTAGAACCACCCACAGAAGGCAATGTAGAATTAGGCGAACATAACGTTATTCCTGGCTATTTTGAGCAGAATCAAGCGGAAGCTTTGGATTTAAATAAAACAGTCATGGAAACCATTCACGATGAAGTCCCCGACTGGAAAAATGAAGATGTCCGCACACTTTTAGGGAAGTTTTTATTTAGTGGTGACACAGTATTTAAACCAGTGGGTGCATTAAGTGGAGGCGAAAAAGCCCGTTTAGCATTAGCGAAAATGCTACTGCGTCCGGCAAACTTAATTATTTTGGATGAGCCGACAAATCACCTCGACATTCCCGCCAAGGAAATGTTAGAAGAATCACTGCAAAACTACGATGGCACAGCAATTATAGTTTCCCACGACCGCTATTTTATTTCCCAAGTGGCGAATAAAATTGTGGAAATTCGTGATGGTGAATTCCGTGTTTATTTAGGTGATTACCACTATTATCTCGAAAAAATTGCCGAAGAAAAAGAAGCAGCCAGATTAGAAGCGATCGCGGCGGAAAAAGCTGCTAAGAAAGCCGCTAAATCCGCAAAATCTGCTGCTAAGAAAAAGTAACCTCTATTGCAGTAGACAGTAGCTTGATTTCACCGCAAAATAGTAAATTTGCTATTTCTTGAGACACAAGAATGCTCCTGTGCTAATAAGTCATTATTTCAATAGCCCTACTATGATTCAGTTCGTAGTGAGGACTTTAGTCCTTGTTTGAGAGCTTTAGTTCTCACTACGAACCTTGAATTTTTACCCTATTCTCCTTATAGGAATCATATTTTATTTCTGCGAAGCTAGGTAAATCCCTACCACCTATTTCCAATCTTATCTTTTAGATTGTTTATAGCTTTTAATAACCCTACCAGAACTAACAAAAGAAATACCCTGTTGAAATTCAGTAGCAATCATCACCGCTTCTACTATCGGCTCAGAAATTTCTGTTTGAGCTACCCACTCTACAATAAAATTTGCCCCTAAACCGCCAGTAGTATCACTTCTCGACACATAAAAATCACTAGAAGCTAAAGCATCAATTTGAATAGGTTGCTCTAAATATTGCTTAACTAATTTACCATTTGAGTCATAGTAACGCACGGAAGTAATTATCAGAGGATTCATCAAATCTGTATTACGAATACTGAGGGTAGCTGCTAAATTTAAAACCTGCTGGCGGTCATCATGATAGATATGAGAATAGATAGGTACATAGAGAGTTTGACCCATTGCTATCTGAAAATTCTTATCCAGATTCACTACTTTTTGAGATGATTTAACCTGATGAGTCTGAGATTGTAATTGTGACGAACTTTCCGATGGCGTACAAGATGCAATCAGCAAGATAAACGCCATAGTTAAATAAAAATGTGGGGATAATTTCATGCAATTTATTTAATTTATTTATATATAGCTTTCAATAAAAAAATCACTTGCTTAATTTCAAGACTCAGGGTTTTTCCAAATCAATAAAAGTCGAAACTAGCTTTATCACTATTAGACGTAATTCTTGATAAACGTTATACTAACTGCACTCTTCAAAAATGCGTATATTTAGATTGCGTTTCTTCCCATCAAGTTAACACAAGCAAATCTCAAAACCCTTGTCAGATTTAATTCTCTTCATGCTGTAGCGTCCTGTGCTGTTAATTGCTGGCTTTTGTATCACAAAATGTTCGCAACAATCAATAAAATTTAAGAAAAGATAAAAAACATGGAATTATGTCATGAAAGAAGTTAATAGGCAGAAATTCACTTGCAGTGGTGGGTAGCAGTGGTATCATTCGGTTATTACAAAAAGTAAAGGGCAATTTTACTATGACCAAAGCACCTGTTGCTCCTGTGGTGCTAGTCATTTTAGACGGATGGGGCTACTGCGAGGAGAAGCGAGGAAACGCTATTATCGCTGCCAAAACGCCAGTAATGGGAAGTTTATGGGCAGCCTACCCGCATACTCTCATCCACACATCAGGGAAAGCCGTAGGATTGCCAGAGGGTCAAATGGGTAACTCGGAAGTTGGTCATTTGAACATCGGCGCAGGTCGAGTCGTACCCCAGGAATTGGTACGCATTTCTGATGCTGTGGAGGATGGTTCTATCCTCAGCAACTCAGCTCTTGTCAAAATTTGCCAGGAAGTTCGCTCTCGGAATGGCAAGCTGCATGTAGTTGGGCTGTGTTCTGAGGGTGGAGTACACTCACATATCACCCATCTGTTCGGACTACTTGACTTAGCCAAAGATCAGCGAATTTCAGAAGTTTGTATCCACGCCATCACTGATGGCCGTGACACTGCACCCACAGATGGAATTAAAGCCATCAGTGCCATAGAAGACTACATTAACCGTGTAGGCATTGGACGCATAGTAACCGTTAGTGGTCGTTACTATGCAATGGATCGCGATCGCCGTTGGGATCGAGTCCAACAAGCCTATAACGTCATGACCCAAACCGGCAACGGTGACGGTCGCAAAGCAGTGGATGTCTTACAAGCATCCTATGCCGAAGGCGTAACTGATGAATTCATTGTTCCAGTACGCATTGCTCCTGGTGCAGTCGAGCCAGGAGACGGGGTGATCTTCTTCAACTTCCGCCCTGACCGTGCTAGACAATTAACTCAAGCGTTTGTCAGCGAAGAATTTACAGGTTTTGCCAGAGAGCAAGTCAAGCCTCTGTCTTTTGTGACATTTACCCAGTACGATGGCGATTTGCCCGTAACTGTAGCCTTTGAACCACAGAATTTGAGTAATATTCTGGGTGAAGTTATCGCTAATCACGGCTTAAAGCAGTTTCGGACTGCGGAAACCGAAAAATACGCCCACGTTACCTATTTCTTTAACGGGGGTTTAGAAGAACCATTTGCGGGAGAAGACCGGGAATTAGTCAGCAGTCCAATGGTAGCGACCTATGACAAAGCCCCGGCCATGTCAGCCGCCGCCGTAACTGATGTAGCGATCGCCGCCATTGCCAAAGGCATCTACTCCTTGGTGGTGATCAACTATGCAAACCCAGATATGGTGGGTCATACTGGTCAAATGGATGCTACTGTCACAGCCATTGAAACAGTAGATAATTGTTTAGGTCGTCTGTTAGAAGGTGTGAGCAAAGCCGGTGGTACAGCTATTATTACCGCCGATCATGGCAACGCCGAGTATATGCTAGATGAAGCAGGTAATTCTTGGACGGCTCACACCACTAACCCAGTTCCTCTAATTTTAGTGGAAGGTGAAAAAGCCAAAATCCCTGGCTACGGTACAAATGTCGAATTGCGGAGTGATGGCAGACTAGCCGACATCGCACCCACGATTTTAGACATTTTACAACTACCCCAACCACCAGAAATGACTGGGCGATCGCTGCTCAAACCAGCAGAATACGACGTACAACGCCCTCGCACACCTATACCAGTAGGGTTGTAGAGAGTGCTGAGTGCTGTTAGCGGTAGCGCGGCGTTTAGCCCGTGCTGTTAGCGGAAGCGGGGCGTTTAGCCCGTGCTGAGTGGGGAGTTGGGAGTGCTAAGTGGAGAGTTGTGAGTGCTGGGTGAGGAACTCAATTCCCCACTTTCGACCTTGTCCACCTTGTCCCCAATCCCCAGTCCCCAGTCCCCAGTCCCCAACCCCGACCATATTTTAAAACTTTTGATCAAAAGAGATTGCTACCATGACAGTAACAAATATTTTGCAAGCTATTTGGGCGATTTCAGCCCTGGGTGTTATCGTTTTAGTATTACTCCATAGCCCCAAAGGTGATGGTATCGCTTCTATTGGTGGACAAGCACAGTTATTTACCAGCACCAAAAGCGCAGAAAATACCTTAAACCGCATTACTTGGGCGTTGACAGTGATTTTTCTGGGTTTAACAGTAGTTTTAAGTGCTGGTTGGCTAAAATAAGTCAAAATCTAGTTACCAAGAGCTAGGTAGATGGGGAATAATACTTCATACCCAAAACCTAATACCCTGAACAAGTTGATTAACAAGCAGTTATTAGCAGCCTTGGTATTGGCGATCGCCACGGGGCTGCTAATTGTTTTAACTAATTTCTCAGGTTTTGCTGTTTCCCTAAAATTACCTCCAGCCAAAACCCACCCGCTACCGCCTACACTGGCTCAATGGCAAGATAACACTAATAGTGGTGACTATTTCTCGCAAATAGCTACAACTGAAGTCGGTTATCTGGTGTGGTCGAAATTTCCTGTGAAAGTGTTTATTCAACGACCAACGGGAATTAATGAGCAACAGGCGCAAGTTTGGTTTAATAGTGTTTTAGATACTGTCCAAGAGTGGAATGATTTTTTACCTTTACTAGTAGTAGAGTCTTCAGACTTAGCTGATATTACCATTGAGCGCAAAACCCCGCCATTAGAGTTTTCTCGTGAAGATAGAAGTCCGCGTGCGCGTTCTGCTTTAACTCGCTACGAGTTATATACTCTTGATCATGTTTTACTGCACCGTGTCAGTATTTTATTGAGTCCTAGCCAAACTGGTCGTTATCTCTTAGCCGCTTCTCGTCACGAACTCGGTCACGCTTTGGGAATTTGGGGTCATAGTCCCCTAGAAACGGACGCGCTTTACTTTTCCCAAGTCCGCAATTCACCGTTTATTTCTCATAGAGATGTCAACACGCTAAAACGGATTTACGAACAACCTACTAGTTTAGGTTTTAGCTATTGATATCTAAATCAATATATAAATCACCAGATTCACCACCGCGACGACCTGCGTTACCCTCCCCCGCAATGGTGAGGCGATCGCCTGCTACACTATGAAGCGGAATCGCAATTTTTATTTTTCTCACTACTTGCTTTTTATCAATCTTTTTAAAGTAGAAAAGCAGGTTCTTTAGAAACTTTTAAACCGAGTATAAATTCTAAATCAGACCTACAGGCTGTGATGCTAAAACTTCTTGATAAAGTTCTTCTAATTTAGTAATGTTTTTACTGAGCGTGTAAAGGTCTAGTACACGGTTTCTGGCTTTTTGTCCTAGCAAAGTTGTTAATTCAGGATGGTCTTGAAATAAAGGTAACAGAGTACGTAATTGCGATCGCGCCGTTTTCGGGTTAACAACAACTCCTGCACCTTTTTCTAAGACTTCGCCATCTGCACCGACATCTGTGGCTATACAAGCTAGTCCACAAGCCATCGCCTCTAATAAAGATAAAGACAATCCCTCCACTAATGAAGGCAAAATAAAGACATCTGCACCGCGTAAAATCTTAATGCGCCGCTCTTCATCAGCGACAAATCCTAGCCAGATAATACCGTATTCAGCACCATAAAATGGTTCTAAGGAAGCTCTTAAAGGGCCATCACCTACAACTAATAACTTGCTACCTGCTCCCATGTTGCCTTGCTTCCAAGCTCTCAATAGAGACTCTACATTTTTTTCGGGAGCGATTCTGCCTTGATAAACAAACAAACGTTCTGCTTTAAATTCTGCTTTAACTTCAGAATAACCAGGAGAGTATTTGTCTATATCTACACCATTGGGAATGACTGCGATTTTTTTGTCGCGTACACCCATATTTGCTAACAATTCTCGCTGAATTTGAGAAAAGACAATGACGCGATCATAGTTATCTAAAAAAGGTGCGTAGAGTTGATAGGCTAAAAGCTGTGTTCCTGAAATTAGCTTCGCCCCTTTCCCTGCAAATGGTGTATGAAATGTAGCCACTAGGGGCAAATTTAATTGATCACAAATTTCTGGTAGAAAAAAATCTAGGGGAGATAAAGTCAAAGAAGCGTGGACAATATCTGGTTTGATTTCCCTAAGTGACTCTGTTAAAACCTTTGTGGCTTTTAAAGTTGGTATGGTGTAAACCTGCGATTTATAAATGAAAGGCAAAGAAACTTCTTGAAAGTTTGGCCAATTGTCACTTTCAGATTCTTCTTGAGCAAAGTGTAGAAAGCTAACTTGATGCCCGCGATCTAACAAAGAGTTAGTAATTTCTCTACTGTAAGTAACGTTGCCACAAAAGGGTGACTTTTTTCCAATCCAGGCTATACGCATTCTTGATCAGCTATCAGAAGAGCAGGGTTGATTATTTATTTTGAATTGTTTGTTTTATCTGTCGGCTTGCTGGTTGCCTATTGCTTGTGTTTTCACTCTAAACTGACCATAAAAATCGGCTTGATTCTGTTATACAGCAGATAGTCTATGGGCTGATTTACTGTGTTTTTCACTTGTAAGTAGAAGTACGTTGATCACAGGGATTCCTGATAAGTATCAAACTGATTGCCAGCAAAGTTAAGTCAAATTTTTATGAGATCAGTTTAGCATGAAAGGTTTGGCTTTGAATGCAGGAGCGATCGCCTGGCATTGATAAAAAATTTGGATGAAATAGCTGATATTAATCACGGGAGTTATACCAAGTTAAAATCCCCCCAGAAATGACGATCGCGGCTAATCCCATAAATACAGCTTTTAACCCCACAAAGGTTTCCGCCACCCCTGCTAATGCTAAAGGTAGAGATAAGGCAATATTCACAACGTTATTCTGTAAGCCGAAGACCTTACCCCGCATAGCTGGTAGGGTTTCTGTTTGAATAGTTGTCTGCATGGGAATACCCACCAAAGCCCCAAACACACCCAGGGTTGTGACTAAAAGTAAGACTAAACCCAATTGTGTGGTAAATACAGACAAACCAATTAAAGATGCTGCCATACCTACACAGCCAAATAAGCTCAGTTGATTATAGGAAAAACGTTGCCCGAATTGACCAATCAAGGTCGCACCAATGGCAATTCCCACACCACCAGCCGCCAATAAAAAGCCGAACTGAGAAGCTTTTAAGTGAGGAATAATTTCTGCCATCCGCACAGCTAAAACTGTCAATGCGGCAAACACAGAAAATAAAATTGTCAGTTGCAGTAAGGCATTACGAACATGATAGTTCTCTTTGAGATAGCGTAACCCGTCCTGCAAGTCGGAAAACACATGAGGAAATTCCGTTTCTGGGGCGTGAGTTTTTTCGTTAGTGGCTAGTAATAGCAAAATAATACTGGCGATCGCATAGCTACCACCCACCAATAGTTCTTTCCCAAAGCCGTTATGACCACCCAGTTGCGCCCAAATCGTATCCGCCAAGGCAAGTAACGGTTCTCCCACTGCAAACCCCACAATTACCGATGCCATCATTGTGGTTGTATATAAAGAATTCGCTGAGAGTAAATCCTGTTCTTTAACTACTAAAGGAATCGCCGCCTGTTCTGCTGGGGCAAAAAACTGCGTCAAGGTAGACACTAAAAAAGTTACCGCCAAAATAATCGCAAAACCCACAGGTAGCATCCCGATGGGTTGCCAATCATGAGTCAACCACAGCAGCAGGGGAATCACTAAAACTAAAATGCCCCGCCAAGCATTAGTAGCAACTAACACAGCCTTTTTTGACCAGCGATCAACAAACACACCCGCCACCGAACCAAACAGCACAGCCGGAATCGTGAACGCCATCATTAAAGCCGATACCCAACCACTGATACTTTGATTACTGCCTTGGAATTCACTGTTAATCAAAGCAATCATCAATACTAAGTAGACTTTATCTGCTAGCTGACAAAATACCTGACCACCCCAAAGCGCGAGAAAGTTGGGATTTTTCAGGACAGCTCCAAAACCCTGCTGTGGCTGCTTATCGGACGTTGTGACTCCTCCAACACCAGAATCACCTGCTGATGGGGATTCTGTTTTTGGAGTAGTGGACTGTTGATGATTACTATGTCCATTAGTTTGTTCACCAGCAGGATTTTCATCTGGCTGCATTAGCTTTAAAGGTTCTGGTACATCTGGTTGAGTTTTTTCTGATGTCCAAGATTTATTTTGATGGGAAATGTCTTCACCGGACATTTCTTGGCTGTGGGTGTGAATGGGCAGAGAATGAGGAACAGCACTTAAATAACTGGGTGCAGTAGTAGGAGCTGATGCCCTATTCTGTTTTCTGGCGTGTGGGGGTGACAACGGCAGAATTTTCGTATCAAAATCAGACGGTTGCATCATGGTTGGCAGCAAAATAAGAATCGATTAAAGAGGCGGAGCGAATAGGGCGACCTAAATGATACTGAGCATACTGGCGTAAAATCTGCTCTACAGATAACCAGCTTTCATCTTTAATGGTGCTACTTTGCATTATCTCTGGTTGTGAGAGCTGTTGGAGCATCGCCAGTTCATAAGAATTTAATCTGACAGAAATCACGGGGATTTCTTGGCGATGGACAACGGTTTGGTATTCGGGGACTGGGGACTGGGGGTTGGGGACTGGGGACTGGGTAATGATTTTTCTCCCCTGCTCCCTGCCCCCCTGCCCCCCTGCTTCCCTACTCCCCTGCCCCCCTGCTTCCCTAATGGCGGCTTTTCGCAAATTTTCCCAAGCTTCTAAACAAACAATGCCACCTGATGAGATGCTAAAGCCTACTTGCCAATGGGGATTTGTCCAGTCTGGGGTGAGATGACGTTGAGTTAAACAACAGGTTTGGACTTGGGGGGTGAGTCCTGCTAATGCTAAGAAATGGAAAACCGCATGGGCGAGACAGGCTAAAATACTCGACTGCTGATTTTTGGGTACAGTTTCTAAACGCTGGAGATGTTCATTGAGTAATTCATATAGTTCTTCTTGGGGATGTTCAGTCAACGCCTGACAAAGAACTATTTCTGCTAAATACTGACTCGCTGCTAATTTTCCCAAATCTTGGGCTAAACCAGGATAGGTTTTCACTGTTTGGGCTTGAGTAATTTTATCGAGCGATCGCCCCTTAGCAATCAGTAGGTCATTGACTACAAACATCCCGCTTCTACCCCCAAGACTAGAATTGTGTTTGCGCGCACCTGGGGCTACTGCTCGAATCAACCCGAATTCCCTTGTCAAAATGGTTACTATTTTATCTGATTCTCCCAGCACCTGGGTTTTAAGATTAATACCCGTGGCTTTATAGGTTCTACTCATTAGTTAGGGACTTCCAGAAAATAAATTATCCAATTTCCGAGAGAAGACATTGTTATTTTTCCCCCTGCTCCCTGCCCTTCGGGTTCGCAGTCGCTCATGGGGGAAACCCCCAAGACCGCGCTGTCTCACCCCCTGCCCCTCTGCCTACACAGTGATAGTATATTTTTTAAGTGGGAAGTCCCTTATTAGTTCTTAGTCACTAGTCATTATGTGAAGACAAAGAATAAATGACAAATGACTCAGACTATCCATCTTTTTCCAAGTTATCGCGCCCTCGGATCAAATCAATACCGCGAGATGTACCTAATCTAGTTGCACCCGCTAATATTAAGTCTAAGGCTTGCTCTAGGGTACGAATTCCCCCAGAAGCTTTAATTCCGACTCTGTCGCGTGCAACTTCCTTCAACAGCCGTACATCAGAGACTGTCGCCCCACCATTCCAGCCTGTACTAGTTTTTAGGAAGGCTGCACCTGCATCCATTGCAATTTCAGCTGCTAGTTTTTTTTCTGCATCTGTCAATAGGTTAGTTTCCAAAATCACCTTGACTGTTTGCCCTGTCTCCTCGCAAATTTCCGCAATTTCTCGGTGAATAGCATCAGTTTTACCAATTTTTAACCAACCTAAATTCATGACTACATCTAACTCTGTAGCCCCGTTTTCTGTTGCTTCTTGCGCTTCATACAACTTCACTGCCCCCGTTGTCGCCCCTGTGGGAAAACCAATGACTGTACAAACTTTGGTTTTTTTCCCATGTAGAAGTTCTGTGGCTTGTTTGACATGAACGGGATATACACACACCGACGCAAAATTAAATCTATCAGCTTGTTGACACCATTGCTCAACCTGCTCTGGTGTAGCTGTTGGCGTTAACAGGGCATGATCGATAAATGGCGCAATATCAATATCTGGATAGTCTGCTGCCATCGTGTTTTTACCAAAATAAATGAACTATATGTGTTTATAAAAAAATAAGAATCTTATTACTAATTAAACCATATATATTCCGAGTCTAACTTGAAAGTGCTGTTAGCAGAGTGCGGTGTTAGCCGGTGGTGAGTTTTGTTAGCGGTAGCACGGCATTTAGTCTGTGATGAATGCTGAGTAAAAATCCATACTAATTATCCTAATTTGGTATTAGTTAGATATTAAATTTATTCCCAGATAAAAAATCATTATGCGGCTTACTGCATTCCAACCATAAATTAATTCAATGATTGAAAATAGCAAAAAATGCAAAGACACATATGAATAAAAATGTGTCTTTGCTGGCAATATAGATGAGTTAATTTTTGGTTAACTAACTACTAAACACCTCAACAGGTAAACGACTAAAGGACAATCTTTCATTCTGGACATCGACAAAAATTGTATCCCCATCGTTAAATTCACCGCGCAAAATCGCCTTAGCAATTTGCGTTTCTAACTCGCGCTGAATCGCCCGCTTTAGTGGACGCGCCCCGAATACAGGGTCATATCCTACTTCGGCTAAAAAGTCAAGAGCAGCTTCTGAGAGGCGTAGGGACATCTTGCGATCGCCCAATCTTTCCCGTAATCTTTCCACTTGTAATTGGACAATTTGCCGTAGTTCTCGCTTATCCAAACCGTGGAAGATAATAATTTCATCAATCCGATTCAGGAACTCAGGACGGAAACTACTCCGCATGGCTTCCATGACCCGATGACGCATTTCATCATAGCGGGAATCATCCCCAGCCACATCGAGAATATACTGTGAACCGATGTTGCTAGTCATAATAATAATGGTGTTTTTGAAGTCCACGGTATGACCTTGGGCATCAGTCACACGACCATCATCGAGAATTTGCAGGAAAATATTAAACACATCGGGGTGCGCTTTCTCGATTTCGTCAAACAGAATCACCGCGTAAGGACGGCGACGAATCGCTTCGGTGAGTTGTCCGCCTTCTTCGTAGCCTACATAACCAGGAGGCGCACCAATTAACCGCGAAACCGCGTGTTTCTCCATATATTCCGACATATCAATCCGCACCAATGCTTCTTCGGTGTCGAACATATACGCCGCCAACGCTTTGGCTAATTCGGTTTTACCTACGCCTGTGGGGCCGAGGAAGACAAAGCTAGCAATGGGACGATTCGGATCAGCCAAACCAGCACGCGATCGCTGAATCGCATCAGCCACAGCTGTCACCGCTTCTCGTTGTCCAATGACTCGGTGATGCAATTCGTCTTCTAAATGCAGGAGTTTTTCTTTCTCCGATTCCACTAATTTACTGATGGGAATCCCTGTCCACTTAGAAATAATTTCGGCAATATCCGCTTCGGTGACTTCCTCCCGCAATAGCGATTTGCCGGTTCTTTGGGCGTTAGCAAGTTCACTTTCGGCGGCTTCGAGTCGGCGATGTAAATCAGTTAACTTGCCATATTTTAATTCGGCGGCGCGGTTGAGGTCGTAGTTTCTCTCGGCTTGCTGAATTTCTAAGTTAACTTTGTCAATCTCTTCTTTGACAGACTGAATTTTGGTAATGATATCTTTTTCTGACTGCCATTGAGCATTGAGGGTTCTTTGTTCTTCTTTAAGATCCGCCAGTTCTTTTTCTAATCTTTCTAGCCGTTCACGAGAAGCTGCATCACTTTCTTTTTGCAAAGACAGTTTCTCCATTTCCAACTGCAAAATTTTGCGGTCGATTTCGTCTAGTTCTTCTGGCTTAGAAGTAATTTCCATTTTGAGCCTAGCGGCGGCTTCGTCTACCAAGTCAATGGCTTTATCTGGGAGGAAGCGATCGCTAATATAACGACTAGACAAGGTGGCGGCTGCAACTAAGGAACTATCGGAAATTTTCACCCCGTGGTGGACTTCATAGCGTTCTTTCAAGCCCCGCAAAATAGAGATGGTATCTTCTACACTGGGCTGATCTACGTAAACTTGTTGGAAACGTCTTTCTAAAGCTGCGTCTTTCTCTATATATTTACGATATTCATCTAAAGTAGTCGCCCCGATACAACGCAACTCACCCCGCGCCAACATGGGTTTAAGTAAGTTGCCCGCATCCATCGCGCCTTGAGTTGCACCTGCACCGACGACGGTATGAATTTCATCGATAAATAGAACTATATTCCCGCCGGATTCGGTGACTTCCTTTAAGACAGCTTTTAAACGTTCCTCAAATTCTCCTCGGAATTTTGCCCCCGCAATCATCGCCCCCATATCGAGAGAGATTAACTTGCGGTCTTTGAGAGATTGGGGAACATCACCCGCCACAATGCGCTGTGCTAGACCTTCCGCGATCGCAGTTTTACCCACACCTGGTTCACCAATCAACACAGGGTTATTTTTGGTACGGCGAGACAAAATTTGAATAGTGCGGCGAATTTCATCATCGCGCCCAATCACCGGATCAAGTTGACCTTGACGGGCTGCTTCTGTGAGGTCACGCCCGTATTTTTCCAGTGATTGGTACTTGCCTTCTGGATTTTGGTCGGTCACTTTTTGACTCCCACGAACTTGTTTAATAATATCTTTTAGTTTGTTTTCATCTAAA
Organism: Nostoc sp. CENA543; assembly: GCF_002896875.1. Lineage (GTDB taxonomy): Bacteria > Cyanobacteriota > Cyanobacteriia > Cyanobacteriales > Nostocaceae > Trichormus. Next base: position 6,910,320 of record NZ_CP023278.1, on the reverse strand, counting down.
CGGAATTCTTGAAATAAACCTTTGCCGAAGCGATCGTCTTTTGGGTAAGCCAGCAATAGGTGTTCAATAGAAATATATTCGTCTTGGAAATCTTTCCGATGTCCTTCAGCACGGTCTAACAGCGTATCTAAACTCCGCCCCAAGTATACAGAAGTGCTGTTTCCTGAGACTTTTGGTTGACGTTGGATAAATTGTTCAGTGCGATCGCTAATTTTTTGTAAGTTCACACCTGCTTTCGTCAAAATCCCACTGGCTAAACCCTCTTGTTCGAGGAGGGCTTTCATCAGGTGTTCGCTTTCTATCTGCTGTTGTTGATGCTGTTTAGCTATCTCAGGAGTGTGGGCGATCGCTTCCCAAGCTTTTTCTGTAAATTGGTTTGGATTAGTCGGTTGCATAGGCTGATTGAGGAACGTAGACGCGCAGATGCAAATAAAAATTAGGTCGGTGTTTTTGGAAGTCGGTGTTTTCGGAAGTCGGAAGTTAATTACCCCTTCCCCATTCCCAATTCCCTATTCCCAATTTCCTGCTATATATGGTTATTCTATGAATTCCAGCACCAATAGCTGGATCGGTCTTCACGTCTTCATCAGGTAGTAGTATTACCTTTTAGTTCATGCTGTTGAGTCTGCTTACCTGGGGATATGCGTAAGCCAGGAAAATCCCGCATCTTGTTTTCACTCGTGACAATACTGACAAATGTGCCATAAGTCACGGTCAGTTCATACTAGTCAATTGTCAAGACAGCGCAAAATAAACTCCAATTGAGTTGACGGTAGGCGGCTTCATTCATAAATATGACTTTTATCACAGTTATAATCGTGACTTTTGGCATATTTGGTCATTCATCTCGAATTTTATGATCAAGATAGTTTGGATTTCACCAAACTTACTTAATTGTCATGGTGTTATATTCACGGAGATGAATTCATTATGCTTAAACGTTTTCCAGTTATAGCTGCTACCTTAGCTGTTGCCAGTAGTATCAGTACACTTTTAAGTTTTGCGCCTCCCGCATCAGCACGAGAAATCATTACTTGTGAAAGTGTCAATAATCGCCGGAATGTCTGTTTTGTCGGCAGAGGGCAAGTTAGATTTGTCAGACAAGTATCTGACGCTAGTTGTAGAGGCAATTGGGGTTATATCCGCGATCGCGTTTGGGTGAGAAACGGTTGTCGCGCTCAATTTGCAGTTCCTGATAGATATAACAGAGGTGACAGATACAACCGAGGTGACAGATACAACCGAGATAGATACGACAGAGGTGACAGATACGAAAGACAGGAAAGATACGACCGAGATATAAGATATAACAGATACTAGAATGCAACGAATGGCGGCCAAATACGCCCGCTAGCAGCACTAAGTATCAGCAAAGGACAGCAAGCAAAAGTATTTAGCTGATTTTTTGTGTTTTAATTTATGGTTTCGCTGGGTTTTAGGTAAAGCAACTATTTTGACTAAAATTCTTGAATATCACAATCAATCTGATTTCAACGTAGAAATCGGTAGCTGTGGGTTAAGTGCAATGACTGTAAACAATTGCATTTAACCCACAGCTATTAGTACGATACAGTAATGTAAATATTTATCAAGAAATAAAATTAACTATTGACAAATGACTAAAAAACAGAAATTTCCTTATCTGCTGGGTTCTAAATGGACAGCCACAAAAAAAGTAGATGGTTGGAGACACTTTCAAGTCGTCAACCGCAAAAATCAAGGTAAGTGGGTTTACGCTGAGATGGTAGCCGCTTGTGACCCTCATGTCCGGTTTTGGATGAACGCCAAGTTATTGCAAGATGGTACGCAATGGCAAGCTGGATGGCAATCACTCCAAGAAATCGCTGCACTAGATACCGAAGCGACATCTTAGTCAAATCTAGATAATATTGGGAAAATTAATAATTTTTTACAAGCCCATTTTGTTTAACTAATCTACTTCAGACAAGCGCAGTTTACATATAGGCATCAAGGGTAGAATTCTTTACTGATCATGGCTTTTGGTCTATCAACTGATGACATCAATATGTAATTTGCGATCGGCTACGCTGGGCGGAACGCCATCGTCATTAGTCAAATCCAGTCTAGCCATATCACAGTGCTGATTCAAGCCTACTAAATCAATGGAAAATATTGATAATTCGTAATTTCGGATTTTTGTTTTTTGTAACTATTTTTATATATAAAGTTAAACAAAGACTTTTATATTAGTTTTTAAACATAAAAAATAGCATTTTAAAAAATTTAAGTTCTAATTTGTTTTAATTTAACTGTTTAATTTCTTATTTAGCGGTTTTTCAAATTTACACCCCCTTTATTTCCCGTGAAATTTCGACAATAATCACACTCACGTACCTCACACATTGCCATCTGCGGCTAGTAGTGCGTTTAACAAAAAACCATAAGAGGCAAACAAAAGTGAAATTAGCAGTTTACGGAAAAGGTGGGATTGGTAAATCTACAACTAGCTGTAATATTTCCGTCGCCCTAGCTAAACGCGGCAAAAAAGTGCTGCAAATTGGCTGTGATCCCAAGCACGACAGCACCTTTACCCTAACCGGATTTTTAATTCCCACTATTATTGATACCCTGCAAGAAAAAGATTATCACTACGAAGATGTCTGGCCAGAAGATGTCATTTACAAAGGCTATGGTGGTGTAGACTGCGTTGAAGCTGGTGGGCCACCTGCGGGTGCTGGCTGTGGTGGTTACGTCGTCGGTGAAACAGTGAAATTACTCAAGGAACTCAACGCCTTTGACGAGTATGATGTGATCTTGTTTGATGTCTTGGGTGACGTTGTTTGCGGCGGTTTTGCGGCACCACTCAATTATGCTGATTACTGCATGATTGTGACTGATAATGGCTTTGATGCTTTATTTGCTGCCAATCGCATAGCAGCTTCGGTGCGGGAAAAAGCACGAACTCACCCCCTGCGTCTAGCCGGATTAATTGGCAATCGTACCTCTAAGCGCGACTTGATTGAGAAGTATGTGGAATCAGTTCCAATGCCTGTGCTGGAAGTCTTGCCATTAATAGAAGATATTAGGGTGTCTCGCGTCAAGGGTAAAACTTTGTTTGAAATGGCAGAGTCAGACCCATCACTCAACTACGTGTGCGACTACTACCTCAACATCGCTGATCAAATTCTCGCCCGTCCCGAAGGAGTCGTTCCTAACGATGCTCCAGATCGGGAATTATTTACTTTGTTATCTGATTTTTATTTAAATCCGCGTAAACCACAGGTTGCTAATCCTGAAGAGGAATTAGACTTGATGATTGTATAAATCATCTAGTTTCAGGATGGGGGTCAATCAATGGCTTTCTTTCATAGCTTTACGGATTCGATTAGACAAAAGTGGTTGCAATTTTTCCAAGCCAACCGTGATTGGATTAAACTCCACATGGAAGTGGAGTCAGTATATACACCCGACGGTGGTAAGCGACCGCCTTCTTACCTCATCCTGGGAGTGATCAACGCGCTAGATCCAAAATTAGCGCAGTTAATGTTTCCTTTCGCTAAATTAAATCCCGATGCGGATACTTTAATTGAGGTACTGGAATTAAACTTTGACCCAGACATCGCTCTCGGTAACAGTGCAATTACTGACACGGAATCATCTCCCATCAGTATCAGGGAAAATACGCAAGATGATGACTTTGCTGTTCCTCATACCAATACATACAGTGAAGATACTGACTCCCATACGCTGATCGTGGGCGATATGGAAGACAACTTCAATGAAATCGCCGGTAGTCAAGAGGAAGATGGCTTTGAGGAAGTTTCCTTTGATCTAACAACTTCATCAGCCGAAAGATTAGAAGAGCAAATGCTTGCGGATTTGAATTCGCCAGATGAGAGTGCTTTCAGTGACGTGTTATCCGATGTTTGGGGTGATGAAACATCCTTACAAAAGGGTGAAGAAAGCAATGATTTCATGGGGGAAGAATTACCAAGTGGGGTTTTTGATGAATCAGAAATTGCCCGTCTCTTCCCCAACGCCTAAATATGGCTAGGGAGTAGGGAATCAGAAATCGGGAATCGGGAGTAGGGTGTAATACTACTCACTACTTCCACGCCTGGTATCGTCCCTATTTCATCTGCCTGGAGATATAAAGGGGAGAAAAATTCACATGACCATCGCGCAAGAATCGACAGCTTTAAATTTTGAGTGTGAAACTGGAAATTACCACACCTTTTGTCCAATTAGCTGTGTGGCCTGGTTATATCAAAAAATCGAAGATAGTTTCTTTTTAGTGATTGGTACTAAGACTTGTGGGTATTTCCTACAAAACGCGATGGGGGTGATGATTTTTGCCGAACCCCGTTATGCAATGGCAGAGTTAGAAGAAGGGGATATTTCAGCACAACTCAATGATTATGAAGAGTTAAAGCGATTGTGTGAACAGATTAAACGCGATCGCAATCCTAGTGTCATTGTGTGGATTGGCACTTGCACCACCGAAATCATCAAAATGGACTTGGAAGGTTTAGCACCCAAGTTAGAAGGTGAAATTGGTATTCCTATCGTCGTGGCGCGTGCTAACGGCTTAGATTACGCCTTTACCCAAGGGGAAGACACCGTGTTAGCTGCAATGGCTAACCGTTGTCCTAGTCAAGTTCCGGTAGCGGAAAGCGAAAAACATGAGCGTAACGCTATTCAAAAGCTGCTCAATTTCGGTAAGAAAAAAGAAGAAGTAGTTCAAGAAGAATCAGAGTATGTAGATCATCCCCCCTTGGTTCTTTTCGGTTCTCTACCTGATCCCGTGGTGACTCAGTTAACCCTAGAACTCAAAAAACAAGGAATTCAAGTTTCCGGCTGGCTACCCGCAAAACGCTTTACCGAACTCCCAGTGATAGAAGAAGGGTATTATGTCGCTGGTGTCAACCCCTTCCTCAGTCGCACCGCTACCACCTTAATGCGCCGACGCAAATGTAAACTCATCGGCGCACCCTTCCCCATCGGCCCCGATGGAACTCGCGCTTGGATTGAAAAAATCTGCTCGGTATTTGGGATTACACCCCAAGGTTTAGAAGAACGGGAAGCGCAAATTTGGGCGGGGTTGGAAGATTACGTCAAATTAATTCGGGGTAAATCTGTATTTTTCATGGGTGACAACTTGCTAGAAGTTTCCTTAGCACGGTTCCTAGTACGCTGCGGGATGACTGTACATGAAGTTGGTATCCCCTATATGGATAAACGCTATCAAGCGGCTGAGTTAGCCATGTTAGAGAAAGCCTGTCAAGAAATGGGTGTACCCCTGCCAAAAATTGTCGAGAAACCAGATAATTACAACCAAGTACAGCGAATTTATGATTTGCAGCCAGATTTAGTCATTACTGGGATGGCGCACGCTAACCCCTTAGAAGCACGAGGGATCAATACAAAATGGTCTGTGGAGTTTACTTTTGCTCAAATTCACGGTTTTACCAATGCGCGTGACATTTTAGAGTTAGTAACTCGTCCACTGCGTCGTAATCATAATTTGAAAGATTTAGGTTGGGATAAGTTGGTGAAAGAAGAAGCGAAGATTTGAATTTCGGTTTTGAGATAATTAATTATTTTAGAGGCGAACCTGTGTTCGCCTTTTTTTATGTTTCGCGCATTCGCCGCCAGGCGTTCCGCTTGCGGTAGGCGCAAAGGCGCGAACGAAAAAAGTATGTTTAAGAGGATAGTGAGATTTGTAAGGACGTGGATGGAATGATATACATTAATTCTGCGCCGTTTGGTTGATTCTCTGTAGGCGTTAATTTAAGCCATTCATGAAAGCTGATGCCTAGTTGAGATATTGCCTGTATTTCTGTTTGATAAGATTCAAATCGGCGATTAGTTTCAATGATGGCTTCTAATGTTGCCAAAATTTTAGGGAGACGTGAATAAATTTCTGGCTTGGGATCATCCCAGAAAGCTTTGCCAACCCAATCTATTCTTACATCCCAAACTGCTGTAGGTAGCGACTCTACCCATTTATTTGGATCTTGTAATACTTGAAAAAGATTCTCTCGTTGCATCTCAAATACTGAGTTTTCGTCTAAAGTGGGATCAATCCATTGGTAAATATTTGTTAATCTCCGCAAATCAATATGACCTTTTAGTTGAGGTTGTAAATAGGCTGCTGGATTAGAAGTGAGTAAAATATCAACATATTTCTGAATCCGAGAACGGATAACTCTAGCTCCCTCTTGGAAACGTCGAAGTGCTGTCTCATGTTCTTCTAATTCGAGATAGCAACGTGCTTCTGAAATATATGCTAAAGATAACGTAAATAAATATTCACTAGCAATTTGACTTTTTTGCTCAATTTCAGCATCGGTATAGTCAGCATAAATATGTTCTGCTTCTAAAAAGCGATTGATTGCTTGTAAAGCACTACTTCTACGATTTTCTAATTTAGTCATTGTGAAAGCATTAACAGCTAATTCTATAGCAGCACGAAAATTAGCATAAAAACTCCGATCAATTTTGTGATTGACTTTATTTAATAGTGTTTCTACGTTTTGTAAACGTTGTTCCACCTCCTTGAGACGCTGTGCGATCACGGCAAAACCCATCACTGAAACACCAAGGCTTAGAACACTAGCAGCAGTAGTTATCTGCAACATTCCTTGAGTTAGTTGTAACGTTTGCTGAATATTACCTAACTGATTTTCAATACCACCTAAACGGTTATTAACATCAGAAAATCCCTTAGCAGAAATTGCTACATTTGCACCTGAAACAATTAGATTGATTACTCCATTGATAGGATCTAAAGTGATGGGTAGTCCTCTAGAAGCAGAAGGACTGAATTCCCTTAACCAAGTAATAACTCGCTTACTAGCAACTTCTCTGATTACACCCCCAACCCTTTCAAATGTTCCATCCGCTAATCCTTTAGCAATCCAATCAGTAAGCATAAAAGTTACTGTGACAGGTAAACTCATAATATTCTCCTAATTACTAAAGCCTCAGTAGCACAATAAGTGATATTGTCCATATGCAGCAGCTAGCTGCCTTTTAGCTATTATTCCCAATTTTGGTTAGAGAATATCTCATGAAATAGCGATCGCTCTCTTTTCACGAAATATAGATAATGGAATATAGGGAGCGATCGCCAAAAAATGTCATTAGTTCGATAGAGTTAAAATAAAGTAAGAAATATTATCTACTAAAAATTATGCTGAGTGGAATTAAGCAAAAGGCTATTGTCGGTAAAGATGGTAAAATTGAACTTTCTACAACCGAATTACCAGAAGGGACGATTGTAGAAGTGATAGTTCTAGTTGAACAGCCAACAGAAGAAGATGAAACTACTTATCTTCTTAAATCAGAAGCTAATAAAAAACATCTATTTAAAGCTTTAGAAAATGTAGAGAAAGGAAATCTAATCTATGTTGATTTAGATGAATATGAAAAAGATAGCATTTGAGCCAGAAGCCTTTGAGCAACTAGGTCAGTGGACAATAGAAGATAAGAAAGTTTTGAAAAAGATATTGGATCTAATTAAAGATATCCAAAGAGAACCATTTTCAGGAATCGGTAAACCTGAACCCCTGAAATATGAGTTGCAAGGTTATTGGTCAAGGCGAATTACAGATGAGCATAGATTAGTTTACCAAATAGAAGAAGATTTAATAATTATTTTGTCATGTAAATATCATTATGATGAATAAAAAAATGCCCAAAACTGAAATAAGTTTGGGCATGATTGCAGATAAATTTTTATTTGGTAGTTACAGGTCATTAACAAGTTAAAAAACTAATCAACTTGTTAATAAGCACCACTATTTTTATTAAAAATAACAGCAATAGTCTTGAAAATTAACTTCAAGTCGTATATCAAATTCCAGTTTTTCTGATATTGCAAATCTAACCTAATCACATCTTCAAAACTGCGAACTTTAGACCTACCGTTAACTTGCCATTCCCCAGTCATACCGGGTTTAACATCAAGACGTTGCCATTCTGGAACTTCATAGCGTTCCACTTCATCGGGTGTAGGCGGTCTAGTCCCTACTAAACTCATGTCGCCTTTTAAGACGTTCCAAAATTGCGGAAACTCATCTAAACTAGTCCGGCGCAAAAACTTGCCAACGCGCGTCACGCGGGGATCATTTTCGTTTTTGAAAAAAGCACCCTGGACTTGGTTCTTCACTTGGGCTTTTTTCGCCTCTGCGTCTACACACATTGAGCGAAATTTCCAAATTTTAAAGCGTTTCCCCATCCAACCGCAGCGAGTTTGACCGAAGAAAATCGGGCCGGGATCATCAATTTGAATCGCAATGAAAATAGGAATTAACAAAATTCCCGTGATTACCAAACCCACCAACGCACCGACGATATCTATAAATCGTTTCATCCAAGACGCTACGGAGGGATGAGTAGTGGGAAGAGGTTCTATTTTACGAGATGAAGTCTTTTGAGTATCTGTAACACTATCAGATGTTACGGGTGATGTTTCGCTACTAGACTCAATAGCAAAAACCTTATCTAGTCCTGTGAGATTCAATACTGCCATGACTTGGGGGGTGACATTCCGCAAGATCATCGCAATTTCTTTTTCTTGGGTGGTTTTAAAACTACTCACCAAAGCACCTAAACCACTACTATCCATAAAAGTGGTTTGCTGAAAATCAATAATGATTTGCTTGGGATGGTTATTTCCTTGGGCTAAATTTTGGCAGGTTTGCTTAAAGCTCACCGCTTCAAGCACGCTTAGACGCGCAGATACCTGCACTATTACCGTTTCATTTAAGGTAGTAACTGGAAAATTTACCTCAGTGGGTTGGCTAGTCATGAAGCTCTGCACTTTCGTTGCCATATAAATTTAATCAGCCAAACATTATTTTGTCCTAGAAAATCACCTAACCTCATGTTAAATAAGTAGGAATAATGGCTCATAGTTAGTTTTATAGGTTTAGTAAGAGATTGCCTGCACGATTCACAATAGAACAAGAAGAAGTTGAAAACTTACTTGTTGTTGAATTGATACAGGGCGATCGCTCTTTTACTATCCTATGACTGCTAACACTACAGCCGCACCTACAGCACGCCTGATTGAGGTCTTTTCTGCTATTCAAGGAGAAGGATTGAATGTCGGGACACGTCAAATTTTTATTCGCTTTGCTTTTTGTGACTTACGTTGCCACTTTTGCGATAGTGTCCATACTTGGAATGCTCCTGCTGACTGTAGGATCGAGCGAACGCCCGGATTCCGAGATTTTGAAATTCACTCCAACCCTGTCTCAATCGCAGTCTTATTAGAATGGATTGCACGGCAGAATTTACCTTGTTTACACGATAGCATTAGCTTAACAGGAGGAGAACCACTTCTTCATGCAGGTTTCTTAAAGGAATTTCTGCCCCAAGTGCGATCGCTCACTAGTTTGCCTATATACTTGGAAACCGGCGGACATCGCCCAGAACAGTTGGCCATGATATTACCATATCTAGATTCTGTCGGTATGGATTTAAAACTTCCCAGCGTCAGTGGTGAATCCTATTGGTCAGAACATATGAAGTTTCTACAAATTTGTTATCCAAATTCAGAAACCTTCATTAAAATAATTATTTCCCAACACACAGATACCCATGAATTAGAGCAGGCTGCCTTGTTAGTGGCAGATGTTAGCCCTGAAATTCCTGTATTTTTACAACCTGTTACGCCTTTAATGGAATCTGAATCATCAAATCAAACCCCTATCCTTGCCCCCACACCAGCACAGGTTTTAGCTTGGCAAACTTTGATGAAAAAGATTTTAAAACAAGTGCGTGTTATTCCTCAGACTCACAAAATGTTAAATCAACTTTGAAGGAGGTAGGAGGTAATACCAATTCAAAATTCAAAATGACGCTCGCGGACTCGCTAACGCGGTGCTAACAAAATTCAAAATTAAGAAATTCAGATTTTACAAGGATTTCTGTCCTTGTATATGTTTCATGATTTTAGTGAATTGGTGTAAGGGAGGAAGACTATTGAGGAATCAAAACTCAACCTCTACCCCCTATACCCCTGCACCCTTCTAAAACCAATGGCAGAAAAAGACGCATTTTACTGCACCATACCTAATTATTAAAGTTTTGATGAAGATGTATTCCTATCCTTCGGCATTCTATGAAAAGTCTATGTCTCAATAATTACCTTAATTTTTCGTTAATCTTTTGTTAATCAGGAAGTCCAAAGCTAGGGAAATTGGACATTTAGGAAAATTCAGATGATTTCCGTCAGGCATTGGATTTCTGGTTTAAGCATTTCACTAATGACAGCCTTAGTTAGTATTACGGGAGATCCAACCCCTGCTAGTGCTGTTTCTTTGGTCAATAGCCTCACAATACCTGGTGATAGCGTAGATTTGGTGTCACCCGGTGTTAACAGTGCCAACGTTAACCGCTTGGCTGGGTTTATTTCTGACCTCTACTATGACCGCCACAATAATGTTTACTATGGTCTGCCAGATCGTGGGCCTGGTGGTGGTGTCATCTCTTACAACACACGAGTCCAAAAATTTTCTCTAGATGTTGATCCCAACAGTGGAGCAATTAGTAACTTCCAGCTATTAGACACGATTTTATTCACCAAAAACGGTGAAAACTTCAATGGCTTAAATCCTCGCTTGCTTAATGGTGATGCTTCTGTTCTGGGTTTAAGTTTTGATCCAGAGGGATTTGCTGTTGCGCCTAATGGGAATTTCTACGTCTCTGATGAATACGGCCCCTCTGTTTATGAATTTAGCCCTAATGGAAATTTTATTCGGGCTTTCAATAGTCCAAGTAACATTATTGCTAAACAGAGTGATAGCACATTGAATTACGTAGATGGTCGTCCAACTATTACCACTGGCCGCCAAGATAACAGAGGTTTTGAAGGCTTAACACTTTCCCCGGATGGAAAGAAACTCTATGCTATCCTCCAAGATCCTTTAGTCAACGAAGGTTCACCTGATGGCAGACGCAGTAATAATGTGCGAATAGTAGAATTTGATACAGTAACTGGCAGCAGTACAGCACAATATATCTATCAGCTAGAAAGCCTCGCTGAAATTAATGACCGTATTCCTGGTACAGATAATGATTTCGGGGCAAATTCCCAAGGACGGAATATAGGTGTGAGCGCGATTATCGCGTTGAATGATGATGAATTTCTCATCTTAGAGCGAGATAATCGTGGAGTGGGTGTAGAAGATCCTGCGGGGTTAAATCCTGTTGCCAGTAAACGAGTGTACAAAATCAGCTTGTCAGGAGCTACGGATGTGAGCGGTATTAGCCTAGCAGGAAGCAATGATTTACCTGCTGGTGTAGTGCCTGTGAGCAAGTCTAACTCACCGTTTATTGATGTGGCGGAGCTTTTAAAAGTTGCGGGATTAGTTGTCCCAGAAAAATTTGAAGGTATAACAATCGGGCCTAAACTCAAGGATGGATCTTATGCTGTCATTTTAGGGACAGATAATGACTACAGTGTTACTCAGACTGGTAGTGGGACACAGTTTGATGTTTGTACAGATGGTACACAAATTCCCATTGACGGCACTTGTCCTCCAGGAACAAGTTTAATTCCTACTTATCTTTACGCCTTTAAAGCTAGTAGTGAAGAGTTAGCAGGGTTTGTACCACCTACGAAAGTTCCCGAACCAACGATGGGTTTGGGACTCTTGTTATTTGGCTGGAGTGCCTTTTGGCTAAAGCGGCAATCTTAAGCTTTTGAAAAATCAATAATTAAATCATGGGGTGGGCAATACCCACCCTAATTAATTTTTGTAGATTAAATTCCGCCGTCTTCTGTGCTTCTAGATTTAGCCTTGGCTTTATTCGCACTACGCTTGAGAGCGGAAAGCCTGGCTTCATAGCGAGAACGCTGGCGTTTGCTAGGAGTATTATCGATCATGGTTTTTAAAGCACTACCTAGACTCTTGTAAGCATTAGGGAGACTATAACCGAAACGAGTTGCTAGTGCGATCGCTTTCTCGTCTGCATCAATTAATTCTCGCATTTGCTTCTCGCCATTATTCTTTTGATATAGTCGCCAGCCTGAAACACCACACAGTGCCAAAGCTAACACTAACAATAATCCATCCTGTACCCACAACTCGCCGACAGCACCACCTAAACCGATGGCTAAAGCTGCCATTTCCCAACCATCTTTGGGAATTGTGTCATTTTGAATACGGGCTACTTCATGCCAGAACAGCAGATTACGCTGATCCATTGCTAGAGTATCCCATTTCACCAAGTCAATTTGAATCTCTACTTGGTCTTTACCTATTTCTTCGCTGCGGATCAGGGGTGGATTGACCTCAGTTGTGCCTTCAACCGTGACCCAACTCTGCAATTCTGGCGGTAGTAAGCCTTTTAACCGCCGGAGTTCACTCATTTCCGCTTTGGCAGAGGAGGTTGCATAGGATGTCATAAAATCCAGCCCTAGAAAATTTTAGTATATAGTGAGGGTATCACTTTGGAGTATAGCTATTTAAGTGGTGTTTCGTCTCACTCTGTAGGAAAACTTCCTCTTCGCTTTCTGGCTTCAATGGCTTTTGCCAGTAAATCCAGCAATCCTGGTGCTTCTTCCTGGATACTCAGCAAGATTCTTTCCCCAAGTTCTATATTCCCAGGATCGTTACCTGTAGCCATCACCTCATGCAAGCGCGGGATAGCTATATTGTCAACAATTTGAATTAATCCACTCAGACAACGATGAAATTGTCTTTCTGTTAGCAGTGCATCTTCTAGGGGGAATTCAATAATGGCCCGAATTTCACCATCTGAGGGATCATATTCCCACTGGAGCATTTTTGTTTCCCAAGAAATAGCCAACATCGTCTGTAAGATAGCCGCCTTGTAGGGATGATTCTCCACTCCTGGAAGAACATGAGGCGCGAATAGGCGAAAAAATTTGCCCTCTTCATCTAGTTGGACAACTATTAAAAAATCTTCTAAATTATCAGCTTCTACACCTGTGATAATCCTGTCTTCTTCCTCATCAAGACGGTAGTCCCAGCCTAGTTTGTCTAAGTAATTGGCAATTTGCTTGAGGTTAGCTCCCATAAAACCCTCTTTAAGTAACGGTGGAGCAGCTGTCACGAAGACTAGTTTAACCCCTTAGTGGCGATCGCTTAGATTGAATTAGTTGAAAAAAACATCCCTATTTTCATTACAAAGTCTAGATTCTCTGACTTTACCACCCAAAAATATTGGGATCTTACTATTAACCAAATAAATCAGATACATTAATCAAATATCTCTCCTTTAGTAGTGACATCATTACAGAGAAAAATTAAAGTTGCTTTTCCACAAAACTCTAGACACAATATCTTCATTAAAAAGGCAGAATCAATAAATTTGCCAACCATGAACAGGTTTATATTTTAATCGATTACAAATTATGAAATATTTTTCTTTTAAATTTTAGATAAAACATTATAGTAAAAAATCAAAAACTAACATATTTTCAGAACAAGATTGTTTAACCAAAAAAAATACAACAGCAATTATTTTCTATGGTTTATTAAAGCTGTAAAGATGAGGATTGATTTTCTATAAATACAAAATCAACAAATCAAGAAAATCATTAATATTTCGGCTGTGCATAAAAGTGCAACAATAGGGGCTAAAAAAGCTTTATATTACAGGAGTAAATCTGATTTCATACAAATATTGTATTTACAAACACATCTTTAGCAACAATCATCTTTGAAGTATGAGGAAATTAACTTTAATTCTAGGGACATCCTTAATATTTGCGACTACAGCCTGCGGTGGTAACACAGCACAAACCACAAATCCCAGTAACACATCAGCAGATCGCTGGGATACTGTCAAAAACCGTGGACAGGTAATTTGTGGTGTCAGTGGCGAAGTACCAGGATTTAGTTTTGTTGGCACAGACGGCAAATATAGCGGAATAGATGTAGATATTTGTCGTGCCGTAGCTGCTGCTTTGTTTGACAATCCAGATGCCGTAGAATACCGTAACCTCAATGCCAAAGAACGGTTTACAGCTTTACAAACAGGGGAAGTAGACATTCTCAGCCGGAACACAACCTGGACATTGAGCCGTGCTACCTCAGTGGGTTTAGAGTTTGCACCCGTGGTTTTTTATGATGGACAAGCCATTATGGTGCGGAAAAATAGCAACATTAAGTCTCTAGCAGACTTGAAAGATAAAGCTATTTGCGTACAAACAGGTACAACTACCGAGCAGAATTTAGCCGACCAGATGCGAAAACGCGGTATTACTTACAAACCAGTAGTTTTTGAAGATGTTAACGTCACCTTTGCTACTTATGCCGAAGGACGTTGTGAAGCCGTCACCGCCGATCGCTCTGCTTTAGTCTCTCGACGTACAACCCTCCCCAAACCTGAAGATAACGTCATTTTAGATGAAGTCATCTCCTCCGAACCTTTAGCACCAGCAGTAGCCAAAGGTAATACTAAATGGCGTGACACTCTAACTTGGGTAGTGTATGCCCTGATCAAAGCGGAAGAACTAGGGATCAACTCCCAGAATGTCGGACAATTAGCCACCAGTAACGATCCAGATGTCAAGCGTTTATTGGGAACTGAAGGCAATTTAGGCGAAGGACTAGGTTTAACTAACGACTTTGCTGCGAAAGCCATCAAACACGTTGGGAACTATGGCGAAATTTACGATCGCAACCTCGGCCCCAAAACCAAACTCAACCTCCCTCGCGGTCAAAATCAGCAGTGGACAAAAGGCGGACTGTTGTATTCACCACCATTTAGGTAAAGGGATTGGGGACTGGGAAAGCAGGGGGGCAGGGGGCAGGGAGCAGGGGGAGAAAAACTAATGACTAATGACTAATGACTAATAACTAATGACCAACACTAAACCCCCTTTTTGGCGAGATGATCGCTTTTGGCGAATTGCTGGACAACTGATTGCTGTAGTTTTAGCACTCGCTATTGTGGCGATACTGTGGATAAATCTCAATCGCAACTTACAGCAATTGGGAATTCAGTTTGGTTTCGGCTTTTTGAACCAACAAGCATCCTTTGATATTGGCGAAACACCAATTGCTTATCAACCAACCGATTCCTATAGTCGCGCCTTGTGGGTGGGACTGATTAACTCATTGCGAATAGCAGTGTTAGGAATTGTCTTTACAACGATTATCGGTGTTATGGCTGGAATTGGCAGACTGTCTGACAACTGGCTAGTCAGGAACATCATGCTGGTTTATGTCGAAGTTTTCCGCAATACACCCCTACTGTTGCAATTGTTGTTTTGGTACTTCGCTGTTTTTTTAAGTTTTCCCAAAATTGAAAATCAAATCAGTCTGTGGGGATTTTTGAGTTTCAGTCAAAATGGCATAACAACACCTTGGTTTAACCTCTCTCCAGAGTTTGCGGCTTTGCTTTTGGGATTGACATTCTATACAGGTGCATTCATTGCAGAAATTGTTCGTGGTGGGATTAGTTCAGTCCCCAAAGGACAATGGGAAGCCGCGCGATCGCTAGGATTAAAACCTAGTATTATTATGCGTTTAGTTATTCTGCCCCAAGCCTTGCGCGTCATTATTCCCCCTCTGACTAGCCAATATCTCAATCTCACCAAAAATTCCAGTTTAGCGATCGCGATCGGCTATCCTGACCTCTATTTTGTTGCTTCTACTACCTTTAATCAAACAGGTAAAGCCGTAGAAGTCATGTTAATCCTCACCCTCACCTACCTCACCCTCAGTTTAACCATCTCTCTAATCATGAACCTATTCAATCGCAGAGTTCAAATTAGAGAAAGGTAATTAAGAACCATTGACTATTGACTAATGACTATTGACTAATAACTAATGACTAAACAACTAACTTGGCTACGTAAAAACCTTTTTAGCAACTGGTACAACAGTTTATTAACTGTGATTTGCTTAGTGTTCTTGCTTTGGGTGTTGCGGGGAATCATCATTTGGGCTACTACTCAAGCACAATGGGCAGTAATTCAAGTCAACTTCCATTTATTTTTATTTGGTAGATATCCTCAAAGTCAATACTGGCGAATTTGGTTAGTGTTAGCCATCATTACAACTTTAAGCACAATCACAGTCGGGGCATTCTTGGGTAAGCAAAAGTTTACCATTGCTAAACTTATCGCCCCTTGGCTTTCCTTAATATGGTTGTTATCTTTCCCTGTGATTTTGTGGTTAATTGGTGGTGGATTTGGTTTATCGCCCGTACCCAGCAATTTGTGGAATGGTTTGTTACTAACCTTACTAATGGCCGCAGTTAGTATTGTGTTGTCCTTTCCTGTAGGGGTTTTACTAGCTTTAGGAAGAACTAGCAATTTGCCTGTAGTGCGTTGGTTTTGTATTCTTTATATTGAAATTGTGCGCGGAGTTCCCCTAATTGGGATTTTATTTCTCGCCCAAGTCATGTTACCCCTATTTTTTGCCACCGATGTACGTTTAGACAGAGTAGTGAGAGCGATCGCCGGTTTAGTATTGTTCAGTGCTGCTTATATGGCAGAAAATGTGCGTGGTGGACTACAGGCTATTTCTCGCGGACAAATAGAAGCAGCCAAAGCATTAGGATTAAACACACCTCTAACAGTAATATTTATCGTTTTACCGCAAGCGTTACGAGCAGTAATTCCCGCCATTGTCGGGCAATTTATCGGCTTATTTAAAGATACTTCCCTATTATCCCTTGTAGGCTTAGTAGAACTTACAGGCATTGCCCGTTCTATATTGGCACAGCCTCAATTTATCGGTCGTTACGCAGAAGTATATTTATTTATCGGTTTAATTTACTGGCTATTTTGTTACTCTATGTCTCTAGCTTCCCGAAGATTGGAGAAACAGTTGAGTCAATAGTCATTAGTCAATAGTCATTAGTCAATAGTCATTAGTCAATAGTCATTAGTCATTAGAGA
This sequence comes from Nostoc sp. CENA543, assembly GCF_002896875.1. Classification (GTDB taxonomy): domain Bacteria; phylum Cyanobacteriota; class Cyanobacteriia; order Cyanobacteriales; family Nostocaceae; genus Trichormus. The sequence goes on along the minus strand of NZ_CP023278.1, from coordinate 6,893,465 downwards.
ACAGGGAATAGTTTTTCTCATCTCCTACCTTGTCTTCCTTGTCTCCCTTGTCTCCCTTGTCTTCCTTGTCTTCCTTGTCTCCCTTGTCTTCCCTACACCCCTACACCCTTATTTTTCCGGTAAACACTCATGAGCGAACAAATACCCATCATTATTGCTGAAGATGTTCATAAATGGTATGGCAAATTTCATGTCCTCCAAGGTGTGAGTTTAACAGTCTACCGTGGAGAGGTTGTAGTTTTAATGGGGCCTTCTGGTTCAGGAAAATCAACTTTTATCCGCACATTTAATGCCTTAGAAGAATACCAAAAAGGCAAAATTAACATTGATGGTATAACTCTCAGTCATGACTTGCGAAACATAGACGCAATTCGGCGAGAAGTGGGGATGGTATTTCAACAGTTTAATTTATTTCCCCATTTGACAGTGCTGCAAAATATCACTCTAGCTCCTATTTGGGTACGTCGTTGGCAGAAAGCCAAGGCCGAAGAATTGGCTATGCAACTATTAGAACGAGTAGGAATTTTAGCTCAAGCTAATAAATATCCAGGACAGCTATCTGGAGGACAACAACAACGGGTGGCGATCGCCCGTGCTTTAGCTATGCAGCCTAAAATTATGCTATTCGACGAACCTACATCTGCACTAGACCCAGAAATGGTTAGAGAAGTATTAGATGTCATGCGACAGCTTGCCTCTGAAGGTATGACAATGGTAGTAGTTACCCATGAAGTGGGATTTGCCCGTGAAGTCGCTGACCGTGTAGTTTTAATGGATGGTGGAAATTTAGTCGAATCAGCCACACCCGATCAATTTTTCACCCAACCCCAAGAAGAACGAACCCGCAAATTCCTCTCGCAAATCCTCTAAAAATCCTCATTCATATACGCTAAAGCTTCACTCCCCTGCTTACCTACCTAAGCAATGGGATATTTTTTATTTGGGAGTATCACTTTGTGCCAAAAATTTCCGAAACTTCCGTGATTTTCAATGAAGTTAGTTAAATACCATTACCGGTAATCACTGAATTTCCAACTCTATGTCTTTTTTGTCAATCTGTCTTAGGAGTGGATTCACGGAGAAACATTATCTGTAACTTTTTCGTCTGGATGGTGTTGCTATTTTCACTCCTAGCACTATATGATTCCCAGAAATCTTTGATGAGATTATCAGCCTGGATCACTATCAGAATTTTGTCCCTAATATGACTCAAGTCACTATGCAAATGCTCAAGTTCATTGTAAAAGTCTCAGCAAATATCAGAAATAAAATCAAACCATTGTCTCTATCTAAATATTTCAGGTTTTAATGATGATTATTTTTCTAGCATAAAAAAATAATCGTCATCGAAATATCTATAATTTAATAGCTAAACATTATGGTATTGACGTTTTAAAGCTGACGACAAGCCGCCAAAATCCCTGATTATCAAGGTATCACGCCATGATTAATATGTAGAGAATTAGATTTATGTCCTGAAAATTTTGGGCGTAAATTAGCTAATATGAGGGATATTTAAGTTAAATGTTGCTTTTTTGTGTTAGGATATTGCACTGGTGAATTGAATCACGATTCAAAAATCAACCTAGTTGAAATCAGGAAAATTTGATATCCCCATTATCACTGAAATTCATCCTCATGGGATATAGACTTTTTTAAGTTGATAAGCACTGTATTTCTAATTAAATAAAAACGATTACACTTGCTTAAACACTAGTTTTTACCTACACTTTACAAAGATGTACTGTTTATTAGTAGAAAGTTTAATTAATCCTCATAGAAATTATGCTTAGATTTAGATAAAGTAAGTATCAGTGATTCTTACAGGAATGAACTGATCATAGGTCATTACCTACCTAAGAAATCCACTAAGATATTTACTCAATCTTTAACTAGAAAACACTGACAAATCGGCTATCTAAAGTCAAAATTTAGATATGTTCAGTTTGAATAGATGCTTTCAAAAAAGGGCAGTATTCAATTAGGACAAAAACTTTCATGTTCCAAAATCGCCAGGGAATTCTGACTAATTTGTTATGCGGATTTTAATCTACTCTTACAATTACTATCCAGAACCGATTGGGATTGCCCCACTGATGACGGAATTAGCAGAGGGACTGGTCAAAAGAGGACACCAAGTGCGGGTAGTTACAGCCATGCCAAACTACCCAGAAAGGCAAATTTACGAAGGATATCGGGGTAAATGGTACGTTAATGAGTACAAAAATGGTGTCCAGATTCAACGTAGTTTTGTTTGGATTCGTCCACAACCCAAACTGATAGACCGAGTTTTACTGGATGCGAGTTTTGTGGCTACCAGCTTTTGGCCTGCCCTTTTTGGCTGGCGGCCTGATGTGATTTTATCCACATCACCATCATTACCAGTTTGTGTACCTGCGGCTTTGTTAGGATGGTTGCGTGCTTGTCCTGTAGTTTTGAATTTGCAGGATATTTTACCGGAAGCAGCCATTCATGTTGGTTTACTCAAAAATAAATGGTTAATTAAAGTCTTTTCTCTATTGGAGAAATTTGCTTATAAAAGTGCTACTAAAGTTAGCGTTATTGCCGATGGGTTTGTAGACAACTTACTCTCTAAGGGTGTACCAGAACAAAAAATTGATCAAATCCCCAATTGGGTAGATGTCAATTTTATTCGTCCCTTATCAAAGGAAAACAGCTCTTTTCGGGCTGCACACAACCTCAATGACAAATTTGTAGTGTTGTATTCTGGTAACATTGCCTTGACACAAGGTTTAGAGACCGTAATTAAAGCGGCGGCGATGTTACGTCATATTCCAGAAATTGCCTTTGTGATTGTTGGGGAAGCTAAAGGCTTGCAGAGACTACAACAATATTGCTTAGACTGTGGTGCTGATAACGTTTTGTTACTACCGTTTCAACCCCGTGAACATTTGCCACAAATGTTAGCAGCCGCAGATATTGGTTTAGTTGTGCAGAAGAAGAATGTAATTTCCTTCAATATGCCATCAAAAATTCAAGTTTTACTGGCTAGTGGTAGAGCCATCATTGCTTCCGTACCCCAAAGCGGCACGGCGGCTAAAGCCATTAGACAAAGTGGGGGCGGTATAGTGGTTGAGCCTGAAGACCCTGAAGCTTTAGCTAAGGCAACTTTAGACCTATATCAACATCCAGAAAAAGCGAAAACTTTAGGTTACAACAGCCGAAAATATGCTGTAGAGCAGTACGCTTTTGAGCAAGCTTTAAACCAGTATGAAAATCTATTTTATGCTGTGACTGCGGATGCTGAAAAAGTGGGATCAGAAGTAGTCTCTAAGCAAGAAGTCTAGTTCCTTTCTACGCTTAAATCCCGACTCAGTTAATCAAATAGCTAAAAACACAAATTCAGGACATTGGGTTATAAATTCTAGATTCCCCAAGTCCTGTTTTGTTATTTGTGAAACTCGTGACTAGGTACTAAAATTTCTACCCAGCACATGCTAAACACCGCCCTACCGCTAACAGCACGCTGCTCAACGCCCCGCTACCGCTAACACAACTCAGCACTCTCAACTCAGCACTCTCAAACTAGTTATGCTATATACTGTTTAATAGAGTCATAGAGTCCAGCAGTAGCGATCGCCATGCACTATTAAGTTGATGAGTCTGTTAACCGCACCAAAAAACACCTGACTCCAGAGATTATTTACCAACTATGCCGGCGATTTAATGATGTAAACGCTACAGTCATTAGCCCTGCGATTGGCTCTCATGAGTATTGCAATATATTAGGCAGTCCCATAAACATCTGTTTTTTTGTTAGTATTCAAAAAAACCAACACGCACTTATCGCTTAGTTGGAGTTTGTCAGCAATTCTCAAAAACATCACAAAAGGGATAAAGCACCTGAGGTTGAATGTCTGATTATTTCCAAGGAAATTTACCATTACAATCCGTCTCTGTCACCAAAAGCGCGCTCAGAACTTCAGAGGGTGAAAATTATGCAAGTCGCAATTTGGCTCTCATAATTGCCGAAGCTGCATCGGATCGCAAAGCTGGGGACATCATAGTTTTGAAGGTAGCAGATGTCTCTTACCTAGCAGATTATTTTGTCATGACAACTGGCTATTCTAGAGTACAAGTCAGGGCGATCGCACAATCAATTGAAGATCAAGTAGAAACTGAGTTGCAACGCCGTCCTTTACGGACAGAAGGCAAAGCGGAAGGTAGCTGGGTATTACAAGACTACGGCGACGTAATTGTACATATTATGATGCCAAAGGAAAGGGAATTTTATAATTTAGAAGCATTCTGGATTCATGCAGAACGCATTTCCCTTCCCAACTCTCAAGAAGGTGGTGGTAGTCCAATATGATGAATTCCTCACTGGTAAATTGCCCAGTACCCACAGAACAACAGCCGCTTAATGAGTATGAAGAGCTAAAAACTGCTTGGCTATTTCGTGACTGCACCTTACATTGGCCACAGTATATTCAAAAATTAGCGTGGATTTGGGCTTTATCGTGGCTAGTTGCAGGGCCAGTCGCCGCAGCTAGTTTTCCACCAAACAAACAACTAGCGCATTTCCTCCTCTGTGGTGCAGCTGGGGCCAGTATCGGGGTAGTTTTAGGATTAGTGCATTTGTATCTAGGCTGGTTATATGTACGCGATCGCCTCTACAGTACAAATGTGTTTTATGAAGAATCAGGCTGGTATGATGGCCAAACTTGGCTCAAACCAGAAGAAGTGTTAAATCGCGATCGCTTGATTGTCACCTACGAAATTAAACCCATCCTCCAACGGTTAAAATTTACCCTTGCTGCCTTGGCGGGAATGTTTGTTACTGGTACTATAGTTTGGCATTTGTTTTAAATAGTCAAAAGTCCATAGTCAAAAAGTCAATAGCTATTGACTGTGGACTGTTGACTAATGACTAATAACTAAAAAGTGATAGATGTAACCCATGACAATGGGAAAACGAACTCAAGCGGCAGCACTGGAAGTCCGGTTGTTGCGAGAAGGTATTATTGAATCGAGGCATATAGTCCAGGCGGTTGTATGCGACGAACGAGGGCGGGTGCTAACTGTTGCAGGTAATGCGGAAACCGCTACATTTGTCCGTTCAGCACTCAAGCCATTCCAAGCATTGGCTGTCACCACAACAGGCACACTGGAACGTTATGATCTAAGCGATCGCGACTTAGCAATTATCACCAGTTCTCATAAAGGACGTATAGAACAAGTCCGACAGGTGTTTAATATCCTGTGGCGCGCTGACTTAGATCCCTCAGTCCTCCAGTGTCCCATTCCCCAGGACAAGCGCAGTCCTCTGGAATACAACTGTTCTGGTAAGCATGCGGGGATGTTAGCTGTGTGTCAGCAGCGTCACTGGCCGTTGAATAATTATTTAGACCGTAAACACCCTGTACAGCAATTAATTGTCGGTAAGATCGCAGAATTACTGCGAATGCCTGCTGAAGAATTTATCAGCGCGCATGATGACTGCGGCGCACCTACATATCTGATGCAATTGGGTCAAATTGCTTCCCTATATGCGCTATTAGCCGCTAGTAATAACTTAGATATGGAGCGTATTGTCCGCGCCATGACTCATCACCCCGCAATGGTAGCTGGCGATGGGGAATTTGACACGGAATTAATGCGTCTTACTCCAGGGGAACTAGTTAGCAAATCTGGCGCGGAAGGAGTACAGTGTATTGGTAGGTTGGGTGAAGGCATGGGGTTGGCGATTAAAGTAATGGATGGTTCTAAACGCGCTAAATATGCCGTCGCCATTCACCTACTGCAACAAATGGGCTGGATTACTCCTAGTGTGGCCGAAAGCTTGGCAGAAAAGTTCATGAACCCAGGCAAATACACGCGTCTAGAGGTTGTCGGAGAATTATCGTTTTTATAGTTGTCAAACTTGAGATTTCGGGTTATACTTGAAAAGTCAAGAGCGACGCGGGATAGAGCAGCCTGGTAGCTCGTCGGGCTCATAACCCGAAGGTCAGTGGTTCAAATCCACTTCCCGCCACCAAATTAAAAATAAAACCCTGTATTCGTTAAAGATTACGGGGTTTTGTTTTATGCTTTAAGAAGTATGGGTGACAGTTCAAAAGAATGTTCTTTTACATTGCTTACATAGCTCACAGCGTAGCTATGTTTTCAATTCATCGCCCCACGAATAAAAGAACAATTCCTTCTTTTGCCTTTTACATTTTACCTTTTACCTTTTTTTGTGTTTATCGGCTATGGTAGCGAAATACACCTTGTCGAAACCGACAAACGCCAGCGTAAACCCCGTTCGGCAAAATATCGTGAGGCTGGGGAGTTAATCTTACCTTTACAATTCGGTGCAGCAGGGTTTTGATTTATTGTTGAATTGGAATATTCCACAAAGTTCGGAGAGTCATGGTTGTGAAGTTACAGCGACCAATTTTAATAGGGGGATTAGGATTATCCTTTTCCTTGTGGATGGTGCAAAGTTGGCATCATTCAATTATGCAGGTAGGTGAGCTAAGTTTAGTCAGTCTCTTAGCTTTTGGTGGTGGTTTGTGGCTGTGGAAGCGTAACTTCCCCCATGACCATGCAGAACAACCGAGTGGTATCATTACTGATCGGGAAACAGCAGTGAATGCGATCGCTAAAACTCAAGTCGTTATTAATCAGTTAGCGCAAGAAGCTGTCAACCATCCAGCTTTAGAGACACTCACAACACAGCTAGCTGCATTACCTGTAGAGTTAGACAGACAAGATTTGAGATTAGCTGTGACTGGCGGTAAATCCGTTGGTAAAAGTACCTTAATTCAGGTGCTAGAGTCTAGTAATTGGCGAGAAACACAGCAAAAAGTCAGCTTTTACGAAACAGCACCCTTGTTTCGAGAAGTAGAAACCTCTGATGCGGCTATTCTCACAGAAACAGCAAAATCAGACTTAGTTTTGTTCTTAACTAATGGTGATTTGACTGATTCGGAATTTCAAGCCTTAAAACAATTAACAGCCACGAATCAGCCACAAGTCTTAGTTTTCAACAAACAAGACCAATATTTGCCAGATGAACGTGCTAGTATTTTGCAGTCATTAAAACAACGTCAGCAAGATCATGTAGTTGCTGTTTCAGCTTCCCCTGTAGCTGTGAAAGTGCGGAAACATCAAGCTGATGGAACTCTACAAGAGTGGATGGAACAGCCAGCGTCAGATATTCAGCAATTGACGCAGCAGTTAAACGAGATTTTAGTACAGCAAAGTCAACAATTGGTGTGGACAACTACCACTAGACAGGCTCTGCTGTTAAAAGCTGAGGCGAAAAATTATTTGAATGGGGTGAGATGCGATCGCGCTACCCCAATTATTGAACAATATCAGTGGATAGCTGCGGCTGCTGCTTTTGCTAACCCAGTTCCAGCACTGGATATTTTAGCAACGGCGGCAATTAATGCTCAAATGGTAATGGATTTGGGTAATATCTATCAGCAAAAATTCTCCCTAGAACAAGCGCAAACCGTAGCAGGAACTATGGGAAGTTTGATGCTGAAATTGGGTTTAGTGGAACTTTCTACTAAAGCTATTAGCACTGTTCTTAAAAGTAACGCTGTCACCTTTGTCGCTGGTGGTTTAGTGCAAGGTGTGAGTGCAGCTTATCTGACTAGAGTTGCTGGCTTGAGTCTCATTGCATATTTTGAACAACAAGAAATTGCTTTAGATTCTGGTAATAATTTGAATTTAGATAAATTGCGTCAAACCTTACAAAATGTCTTCCAACAAAATCAGCAGTTAGCTTTTCTGCAAGGTTTTGTCAAGCAAGGTGTGAAGCGTTTAGTACCAGAAGTTGTGGGTTAATTTCGCGCATTCGCCCTTGGCGTTCCGCTTGCGGTAGGCGCAAAGACACAAAGTGAAACTTTACGCCTTTGCTTAATAACTTGAGACTCAAGGATAATGAGATATTTTATGGGTGTTGTTGAATTCAGGTTAAACATTTATTTCAACAACGCCCAATATGTAATATAAAGTTTTGTGTGTACAAGCAGATGATGCGATCGCTCTACAATAACCCCCGATAGCGAATAAAAATTAACACCACAGCCCAAGAACCCAAGGCGACTTTGATGGCGACGATGATATTTAATATGGGGAGAACACCACCACTAAACAACTCTCCTAATTGTCCGTGTGGTAACTCGTAGCCTGCTAGAGTAATGACTGAGAGGACTATAAAAATTAAGACTGAAACTTTCTCCCAGGTGGCAGCGTGCCAACGTTGGTAAATTTCCTGCATCCAGGGGTAGGATGAAGTGATTGCTACAAGTCCGATCGCAGTTCCTCCGGCTACGCCAGCCGCAAAACCACCACCAGGGCTGAGATGTCCGCGAATCGCTAGTTCAATTCCAACTATGGCGGTAATTGTTGCACCTAAACGGGCTAAAACAATTGAAGGTTGGTCTTTGAATTGATAGATGGGACAAGATGGATTTTCGTTAGATAGAAGATAATTTGAGCCTAAAATGGCGATAGTAAAAACGATTACCTCAAAGATGGTGTCGTATAAGCGGTTGCGAAAGATAATCCCCGACACGGCATTGGGAACACCACTATCTTGAACTACCATGTCTACAATTGCAGCTTGGGTTGAACTGAGTGCGGGATTTGGTAGAACTAGCATTTTGACGTACAGTGCTATTCCCGCAATGATGTAGATCCATTTCATGAATGTTGCTCCTGTAAGTCGGAAACGTTTACGTAAGATAGGCTAGTTGCTGGTGTGGGGAGTTCAGTTTTGATGATGTCGTAAAGGCGTTGGATTCTAATTGTGGTGTGATATTCTCTATCCCCAGGGACACAGGTGGCGTGAATTTCTTTGTCTATCAACGCTCTTTGCAAAGCTTGGGTATTGGTGTAGGGAACGATTTCTAGACGGAGATAGTGTTTTTTGACGACATTGCGTAAAGCCTCAATAACTTTCCCTGAATCTTCGTCTTGTGTCTCAGTTGACTCATCTTGAATTATCCCTAGACGCATCACCATTGAGGAACGTACTGCCACGGCGTAGAGGGTAATCGCCAACATTGTACCCATCAAGGCTTCGGTTAAAGCGACATCGACCGCACCTAAAACTGCGTCTACCATTGCGGCTATAGCACCTAATACACCCCGAATGATTAAAGCATGGTAGGGGTTGGCTTGAGTGACAACCATACCAGCTGCTAATGGTAGGAGGGCAATAATTATATATAGATAGCTATCAGTCATTTTGATCCTCTGGAGTAGAGCAGTAAGCTAATACGTAACCCAGCATGGTATTCCACATAGCTAGACAGATGAATCCGAGCAGGAGTAGTGGCCATTCCCTGGGGATTTTGAGCAGCAAACCCACAATCATCAGCATTGAGCCGAGGGTGTCGGAGACGGAAAGACCATGTAGTTTAAAGAGGACTGAGCGATCGCTAACTAGATGCGCTGTACCCCAAAACCAGAAAATGAGGCCGATAAAGATACAGGTATAACTCAAAAAGTTGATCATACTTCGTTCAGTCGCTTCAATACTTGTGCTAGTAACATTAACCCCGCATTACCCACACTCAAAATAATTACCGCTACCACGCCAATCATCCAATCTTCGCGGAGGACGGAAACGAACAAAATCATGATGGCGACTTTGCTGGAAATGCTGGCTAAAGCCAACATTTTTTGCCAGACATCATCAGTCTTCCAGGCTTCATAAATGGGGATGAGCAAAGCCACAAGCATAGCTATGATGGCGATTTCCAAATTCATGCTTTTTTCCTCGGTTGAATCTGGTGAACTTCGTACCAACCTTCTTCGCGGTACTTGGTGACTATGGTTTTGGGTGTAAAGGTAATGATGAAAATATCTAAAAAGACGAGATTAGGCGATCGCTTGGGTTTGACGTGTTCGAGAATGATTTCTTCGTGTTGATGGGGACGGAAAATAATTTCAAAGGCTTCCAAATAAGCCACGGGAATAGCTACGATGATCTTGACGATTACTTGTAGCCAATCCTTGATTTTATCTGGTGATGTGTAAACGCGTGGCAATAGCAGAGCAATGGCTACACCGATCAGAATATTTGTCAAACTCACATTAGCTGTGAGTAGTAGCCAAATTACCAGTCGTAATATGAAATACCCAATCATGTCATTGCCATCCAAAACAGTAGGATTAAAATCAGACTCATCATCCCAATTAAATGGTCAAATTCTTCCAACACACGGGGAAGATAAACAGCAACTCGTTTAAAAATGAAGGTGTAAGCTAACCAACCTACCCCAATAATGGCGATCGCTTTGATGATGTCGTTAGGGTTATACGCCTGAAGATAGATGACATTGGTGGCAAATAGTCCCCCAATTAACAGGGTGACGGCTGGCCAAAAACCTGGTTTAACTAGCTGTTCGCCCTGGAGTTTATGGGGAAGAAAGATGAATTTGGCAAAGGTAATGGCTGTACCGACGGCGGCGACATTCATGGCGATCGCTTGCCAAGGTAGCAGGTGTTTCATGGTCGATATCTTCGCCCCAAAACCGCACAATAAGGGCAAGCCGGAAATCGATAGACTCGCTATGACTAAGCCGATCCAAACGGTTGTATCAATTTGCTTTTGTTGAAGTTCTGCGAATTTGCGGCTGGGTAATGATCCTGCTACCAAAAAAAGTGCTGACTTTACTAGTCCATGTGCTAGGGCATAAAAGCCCCCTACTTCTGGTGCAGCAATTATCCAGCCCAACTGTGAAATCGTACTCATGGCTAGTGTCCGCTTGCTATCTCTTTCTAATACAGCGCAAGATACACCCATCAAAGCTGTCCCCACACCGAAAACTCTGACGATAAAATCCAGTTCTGGGGAAAGCGACGCGCAACGCAACAGAGGTAAGACACTGGCTTTGACAACAACTCCAGAAAGTAAAGCCGAGACAGGGGTTTCTGATTCGGAGTGGGTTAAGGGTAGCCACAAGCCAGAAACAAAAATTCCCGCTTTTCCTAATAGTCCCAAGAAAATCAGAGCGATCGCTTCTGGTGGAGAGCCTTTTAAACCAGCATAAGCAAATGAATGATGGGTTTGATAAACTAGTACCGCGCCTACTAGATAAAACAGCATCGCTGTATTGCTGAAAAACAGATAACGCAAACCCACCCAAATTGAGCGATCGCTACGGGGATAGGCGATTAATAAAAAAGCCGCAATTCCGCTTACTTCTAAGCCGACGTACAAACTCATAAAATCTGCACAGACAAAAGCCGCGTTTAAGCTGCCATGTACAATAATTGTCTGGGCGTAGAAAAAAGCGTTTTTATCGCTGTACCAACAGTAGATAATGACCGCAGCTGTTACTAAGGCGTTGGTTAAGATAAAGTAGCCGCTTAATTGATCAGCTTGTAACGTTACACCGAAATGATCGAGTAAGTTGAGTTGAATGGGCGACGGCTCGAAAAATAACTGTAAGCCGAAAGCAAAGGAAGCGATCGCACCCCACAATGTGAGATGGCGATTGAGTTTGGGAACTAAAAAAATCAAGAACCCCAAAAAAAATGGTAGTGCAATCCAGGCGATCGTTATGGTGTGAATCATGGCGTGTTGTTCTTCTCAATCTCACTGGTTTCCAAGGTGGGATTATCTCGTGACAGTTTCATCACACCGACTAACATCAATGCTTGAATCGAAAAACCAATCACAATTGCTGTCAAAATTACCGCCTGGGGAACGGGATCGGAGTAGTCTGGATTTTCCACTTTGCCCACAATCGGTGAAAATAAACCATCCCGTGATGCAATCAGCACGTAATAGGCGATCACCCCCGCACTCATCACATCCATAGAGACAATTTTCATCAACAGGTTCTTTTTCAGAATTATGCCGAAAAAGCCGCACAATATCGTTGCGAATATACAGGCTTCTAACACAGGAATTATCGCTTGGGTAAGGGTAGGCTGTAGAATCTTGGGAGGAAAGATAGTTGCTTATTTCAGATTTATTGGAGTTAGCTTAATAGATATTTTCTCAGTAAATATTCTGGGCTTTAGACATTGGTAAATCTTATGAATTGACAAATTACTCACACTTATAAGTTGCATGAGTTATCTAAATTCAAAGGTTTGGGCTATTGTAAAAATGTTAAGAGAATCTAAACTTTAACCAATTTTACTATCAATGAGTATCTCTACTATCATCAAAATAGCTTATGAAAATCATTGAATATTACCATAAATCAGCAAATTGTTCGACTTTGATGAATCCGGCAATGTAACATTTTATAAATTTACAGAATATTTGCAGGCTCTTTCTCAATAGCCACTAGCTAGTAAATAAATTTTATTTTTTGAGAAAATATAAAAGTTATGTTTATTCCTAGTATCTTCTCCTTTTTCTCAGGAGCAGGATTTTTAGACTTAGGTTTTGCCACAAGCGGTTTTAATATTGTTTATGTCAATGAAATCTTCCCACCATTTATGGCAGCATACCGTTATTCACGAGAGATGATGAAACTGTCATTGCCAGAATATGGATCTCATTATGGAGAAAGCAGTGATGTAACTCAACTGTTTGAGGGAATACAAGCACAGCAACTGTGTGAACTAGTTCAAAGTTGTCGCCAATCAAATCATCTTGTCGGGTTTATTGGTGGGCCACCCTGTCCTGATTTTTCAGTTGGGGGCAAAAATAGAGGATATGTCGGAGATCAGGGGAAACTAACAGCCGCCTATATAGAATTGATCTGTCGTAATTTACCAGATTTCTTTTTATTTGAAAATGTCAAAGGTTTGTGGCGAACTAAAAAACATCGGCTCTTTTTTGAGTCTATCAAACAACAATTAAAACAGGCTGATTATGTATTAACAGAAAGGCTAATTAATGCTATTGAGTATGGTGTCCCTCAAGATAGGGAAAGAATTATTTTATTAGGGTTTAAAAAAAAATATTAACAGATATAGGTATCAGAAATCATCAGAATTCTCTGTTTAATGAAGTGCGTTTTCCTTGGTTGCGTCACATTCTCTATCCTAGAGAAGACGTTTTTTCTTACCCTTGGAGTCAATGTGAGCCATTTCAAGAAGATTCTATCATTCCTTGTCCTGATGGAATTATTCCAGAATTAACAGTTGAATATTGGTTTAGAAAAAATCATGTTTTAGAGCATCCTCATGCTCATCATTATTTTCAGCCAAGAGCAGGTATAAAAAAATTCACTAGTATTGCAGAAGGAGATGATTCTAAAAAATCTTTTAAACGCCTACATCGATGGCGTTATTCACCCACAGCTTGTTACGGTAATAATGAAGTTCATCTGCACCCATACAAAGCACGACGTATTTCTGTAGCGGAAGCTTTAGCGATACAATCTTTACCCGAAAATTTCGTGTTACCAGAAAATATGTCACTTACTAATATGTTTAAAACTATAGGTAATGGTGTGCCATATCTAGCATCAAAAGCATTAGCTCAAACAATTCTTGATTTTTTAGTTAGTGGTCAAATTTACTACTAAGGTTAGATCAATCGATTGTTTTCCCCAGAATTTTATTTTCTCAAATAAATAAAGACTCGTTAAGGCTCTAATATTCAAACCGGAATATTTCAGCAACTAAATGTAGGTCTTATTAAATACAAAAATAAAAGCTTTCGGGGATAAAATTTTATGTCGTTACAGCAAGTTCATGCTTTTTATGAAGTTTTGATGTTAGATTCATCCATTTATGAAGCATACTTTAATAATTGTTCTAACAGAGGTCTGTTAGGTAGTTGGCATTGGGACACAAACAAAATAGTGAATTTTGCGGCTACTTTTGGTTATAAATTTACAGAGTATGAATTAACTTACGTATGGTTTGAAAGTGAGCCTATTTCTACTCATAATACTTTGAGTGAACCACCACAAAGTCAACTCAAGCAATTAGCTACAGTTTAGGTTTGATGGGATTTTAACCAGGGTATAGAGGTATTTGAGGACTAAAGTCCTCACTACTAACTTAATCAAAAGCAAAAAGCGTCCCTCACTGAGAGGAACGCTTTTTGTTTAGCTAAAAGCTTGAAGAATTAGCCGTTGATAGCAGGTGCTGTTAATGCAACAGGAGCAGCTTCATCAGATGCTAAGTCTAAGGGGAAGTTGTGAGCGTTACGCTCGTGCATGACTTCCATACCCAAGTTAGCGCGGTTGATGATGTCAGCCCAGGTGTTAATTACACGACCTTGGGAGTCAATCACTGATTGGTTGAAGTTGAAACCGTTGAGGTTGAACGCCATTGTGCTGATGCCCAATGCGGTGAACCAGATGCCAACTACTGGCCAAGCAGCCAAGAAGAAGTGCAAGGAACGGCTGTTGTTGAAAGAAGCGTATTGGAAAATCAAGCGGCCGAAGTAACCGTGTGCAGCAACGATGTTGTAGGTTTCTTCTTCTTGTCCGAATTTGTAACCGTAGTTTTGGGATTCGGTTTCGGTGGTTTCACGCACCAAGGAGGAAGTTACCAAGGAACCGTGCATTGCAGAGAACAGAGAACCACCGAATACACCAGCCACACCTAACATGTGGAAGGGGTGCATCAGGATGTTGTGTTCTGCTTGGAACACGATCATGAAGTTGAAGGTACCGGAGATACCCAAAGGCATACCGTCAGAGAAGGAACCTTGTCCGATGGGGTAGATCAAGAATACTGCGGTAGCAGATGCCAAAGGAGCAGAGTAAGCTACGCAGATCCAAGGACGCATACCTAAGCGGTAAGACAATTCCCACTGACGACCCATGTAGCAAGCACATCCGATCAAGAAGTGGAAAATTACCAATTGGTATGGGCCACCGTTGTACAACCACTCATCTAAGGAAGCTGCTTCCCAAATGGGGTAGAAGTGTAAACCAATGGCGTTAGAAGAAGGAACAACTGCACCAGAGATGATGTTGTTTCCGTAGATTAAGGAACCTGCAACGGGTTCACGGATACCATCGATGTCTACAGGAGGTGCTGCAATGAAAGCGATGGTGAAGCAAACGGTAGCGGCTAGCAAGGTGGGGATCATTAATACACCGAACCAACCGACATAAATGCGGTTTTCAGTGCTGGTGATCCAGTTGCAGAACCGTTCCCATACGCCTGCGCTTTGACGCTGTTGTAAGGTTGTGGTCATGTGTTTATGATTGCTTGAATTCCTATCAATTTTGACTAGGCGTGTAAATTTATGCCCGTCGAATTAAAGTCTACATGAATTTACGTTATTTTGTTGATTAAGTTTATTGTATTGTTATTAACAAATAATAAGCTTATTGCGATCGCTTCACACTGTTAAAAGTCAATTTATCTTTGAAATGGCTAACTTCCAGACTTTAATACTAATAAATAAGAATAATGTACTTTTATTAAGACAAAAAGCAAATACATTTCTGTAATATTTCTCAACAATTCTCAAAACGAAAACCCTGATGAAATCAGGGTTTTTCAGGATCAGTACGTTGACATCAGAGGCTTAGAAACAGTTCATTACTTTATAAAAATACACAATGCCTGTCAGTGCTGACTGTGATTAACTTTTAGCGGTATTGTAGTTAGAAATTGAAGTAAACAAAGGGAACGCTACCTTCAGGCGCGAACAACCACACAGCATAGAAACACAGAGGTACAAACACCAACTTCAACGGCCAACTAATGTCTAGTTTGAGGTGACGTTTGAAGATATAAGTAAAACCCATGAAAGCCGCTAACATACCCATAATCCAGGCTATTTGATGAGGACTAGTGTTGAGGGCTTCAACATAAACCTTTTGATAGAATTGCGAATCCGCAGGATGATTCCACAAATGCTGAAAGACCCAAACAGAATCTTGCAGATTAGGTAGACGGAACCAAATCCATGAAGTAAATACCATTATTTGGGTAATGAACCAAGCTAAAACTACGCCTAGAGGATTTTGCCAGAATTGCTCTAATTTCTCATAGCGATCGCTCATTGCATCCATGAGTCGATGTATCACCAAAGCTAAACCGTGATAAGCACCCCAAACCACAAAAGTCCAGATAGAACCATGCCAGATCCCGGCAATCAGCATGACAATAAATAAATTCCAGCAGGTGCGAGTTAAACCTTGACGAGAACCACCCAAAGGAAAGTAAACATAATTCCGTAACCAATCACCTAATGTCATGTGCCAACGTCGCCAAAATTCCGCAATACTGGTACTGAAATAGGGGAAATCAAAATTTTCTGGTAGCACCAACCCAAACAATAAAGCACTACCACGGGCGATATCTACGTAGCCACTAAAATCTAAATACAAATGCAAACCATAGGCCAAAGTCGCCAGCCACAAATCATTACTTCCAGCCCTTTGCAGATTCCCAAAACACAAATCAACAAAAATGCTGAGACGGTCTGCTAAAATGCCTTTTTTCACAGCACCTCTAGCAATTAACCATAGAGCTTCTGCAATTCTATTAGTAGCAGGAAATTCTAGTGAATTAAATTGCGTAATAAAATTGTGATAGCGCGTAATTGGCCCTGATATTAGCTTGGGGAAAAATAATTTATAGGCGGCAAATTTCAGCAGTTGATTACTTGCAGGCGCACCACGATAGACATCAACCAAATAAGCGATACATTCAAATGTAAAAAAAGATATTCCCAAAGGTGCAACGACTTTAAACAGATTACCTGATGTGCTAACTGGACTATCAAAAATCATTGCCACCGCACTATTTATATATTTAAAGCCTAAGAGGATTAAGACGTTTAAACTAACTCCTAGCCACAAAAGTTTTAATCGTCTTTGATTCCAGTCTACATTGGCAAATTGCCATTCCTCATTAGAGATTTGCCAATCTAAGTTATGTTTTCCTGGCGAAGTATTTTTCCCTATTTCTCGCCCAAACTGAAAGTTAATAAAGGTTAGAGCTAATAAAAGAGGTATGTATTGAGTATTTAAAGACGAGTAGGCAAAAATGCTACCGATTAATATAGCCATTAGGCGCATTTGAGGTTTTTCTAAAGCCCAATAAATACCCAATAAACTCAGGGTAAAAAGCCCATAAACGATAGATATTAATTCCATATTTTAGTTAATAGTCAATAGTCAATAGTCAATAGTCATTAGCCATTAGTTATCAAATTCCTGTGCTATGTCTGATGCCCGATGCTCTATTCCCGATGCCCCATGACCTATTCCCGATGCCCCATGACCAATTTCATTTACTTCACAGGCCAGGGAATCATCGGATCATTGGCTAGTTTTTGTGAGACTTCGTAAGCACCAAAACGATTGAGGTGGCTGGGGTCGGAAAAGTTGTCGTTGTTTTGGGGGAAAAGTTGACTTAAATCTCTATAAATAAAGTTGGGGTTAGTTGCTAATCGCAACATATATGTTTGAAATTCTTGTTCGTTTTGGCGACGAAATGCGTCTAAATATTCATCGGTTAAGGGTAAGTTAATGAAGACTAGGGGGATATTTTGCGATTGGGTAAATTGCAAAACATCCTGAAAGGCTGCGTCTTGTTCTCCTCCTAATTGGAAATTTTTATAGTCGTTGTCGTAATTACCTGTAACTCTGGAATGTTTTTGATAGTACCTTGCTGGGTGAAACCGGATAGATAACGGGAGAAACCCATCAAAGTCTACGGCTTGTGTCAAGGTGCTATCATCTTCAGCATTATTGGTTGTGATATCGGATGATAAGGATGTTTTTGGAGATGTTTTCAATATGGGTAGAGATTCTAGTTGTTTGTGGAATAAACCTTGAATTTGCTCACGGTGTTGATAGCTGACGGAAAGTTTGGCTAGGTTTTGGTTTAACCATTTATTAATGACTTGATAATTATTAATCTCTTTTTGGGGTGTTTTTTTGGCAACTGGTGGGGATTTTTCCTGATTAGTTGAAGATTCATCATTGTTTTCAGATGTTTTTGCTTGTTTTAACACATATTCATAACCTGGAGAATTGGCGATCGCTTTAAATGTGAGGTCATCACGACCACCATTAAAGGCGCGAGAACCATCCGCCCACAAAATTAATTTGGGTAGTTCGGAAGGTTGCAAAACTTGACGAAGGACAAAATCGACGACTTGGGAAGTTGCCCCGTTAATGCCAAAGTTAAATACATCCACATTGGGATAACCTTGACGGGCTAAGGCTTTAGATAATGCGGCTGGATCAACTCCCCTTAATGCACGGGAAGAACCAATAATTAACACATCGGCGGGTTTACCATTTTTGGCGATGCGTTGTCTGTAGAGGGCTAATTGTTCATCTAATTGTCGGACATTAAAACTGGGCATGGAAGACCGCGCCGCCAATAAAATTGCTGTGGCGTTGGCTTTATTATTTGCAGGGGTGGCGGTGACATCATCTTCTGCTTGAGTAAACCCAGAGGAGTTAAAAGCTTGATTTGACTTTTGGGAATTGGTGGTGAAAAATGCGGTTCTGGAGTTGGATGTTTCTCTGGTACTAACAGGTGACTTTGGTTCAGGTGATGGAATATTTTTCACCTGGGATGAACTGGGTGTGGTGCGAGAAACTATGTAACCTAGCACCCAATCGGTTTGCAAGGTGAGTAACAATCCTAAAGTCCCCCATACTAAGGCGACTTTCACACCTTGAGCATCAGGAATGGGGTTAGTTGATTGGTCGCTTTCTGTGAATAACTGACTACCTAAAAACCATTTTCTAACAGTGTTAGTTGTAGTCGTTACCCAATCGCGTGCTACTTCACTAACGAAACTTTGAACTTCTTCTGTAGTTAAGTCAGGACGTAAAATCGGTTCGTCGTTGTCTTGGTTGATTAATTCGCCCACATATTCAGCCGTGGCAGCGAATTCTGGGGTAGCTTCTGGGACTAATCTTTGACGTTGGGCTAAATCTACACCATGATGCCAAAAAGGTTCTTTATTCCCTGAACGTCTACCATAAACCCGCACTCCCGCAATCCCGGAAATTTTGAGTTGGCGAATCAATTGGGTAACTTTCGGGGCGACTTGTTTACGGCTGGGACAGATGGGTGCATCACACATGATGTGAAATAAATCATCTTTTCTTAGCAGTAGCACCCGCAAGCCGCCGGTTTTTAACTTGCGATCTAAATTGGGATTTAGTAAGCGTTCGAGAAGGAAAATAATTGCTGGTTCATCACCTTCAGCCGCCAATTCTAAAGCGGGAGTCGCCAAAGCTGGATATTCCTTGGCGGGTAGAGTTAGCCAATCAATCCAGTCTGGTTGTGTATCATCATGGGTTTTTTGTCCGTAAACCGTAGCCGCAAGAATACCTTGGGGTGCGATCGCCTCTAATTGCTGTGATATTTTTTCTAGACAAAAAGCTTTATTTGGGACTGTGGCATCAGCATTAGGTAAACAAAAGATGTGTAGGGTTGATTCTTGTAGCGAAACCTGCACAGTCACTGCAAACTCTGATAATACCGCCATCAATAGCCGCGCGATCGCCTGCACATCACCCCAACGCGCCCATTCCTTCAGCATCACCTCTGGCGGTGTTAAATCGATGCGTAACCGCCATTCGTGCTTGTTTTCGCCGCTAATTTGGGAAACAATTACCGCGTCCTTGTAGCCAGATAGCTTTAGCTGACGTAACTTGTGGGCTATGGGTTCAGCCAACAAGGAAGGATCGGGACTGTAACTCGACTGACATAAAATCCATAAGCGTTCTGAAGCCGCTTGATGATCATCACTGGTTTCAGACTGTTTGACCTTTACCTGTACCGCCACACCCATTGCACTCAGAGTTTCACTGAGATAACGGGCGATCGCATTGGGATCTCCCCGACGTGCCAAACTTTCATTAGAGAGAATCAACGCCCCACCAGGGGCTTTCGCCGCATCTTCTAACATGGCCTTTTCGACCTGTTCTAGATGACGGTCTAGTTGATTCAGGTAAACTTTATGACACCATTCGGGACGATATTCCCCTTTCTTTCGTCCGTAGACAAATACTTGGTATATTGAGGGTTGTTCGTAACTGGTGAGAGCATCTAAATCTGTCTGCTGGAGTGCGTGCAGCAAATCATATAGAGTCCGCCAGCGTCGGGGACACTCAGAACCTTCACATAAAATATGGAGGTCATTTCCCCGTAATCGGACTTTTACCCCTAAAGTATTAATCCCCGTTGCTTGGCTGACCCATTGCAATAAGGATTGCTGACTATCTGATAGTAATGTTTTCATGGGCAGTTAACTATAAAGGAACACAGGGACTGGGGATTGGGGATTGGGGACTGGGGACTGGGGATTGGGAAAAAACATTGACTAATAACTAATAGCTAATAACTAATGACTAATGACTAATGACTAATGACTATTGACTATTGACTCCACCTGTAAACTAAAACCATAGGTCTATCACATTTTGGAGTTTCTTGTTAACACATTTGTTACCTTCTTGGCTTGCTAAGTGGGACAAAATAGTCTTATAAGGTTGTCAGTCATACAGATTTTGAGTTTTGCGTTTTATTCTACTCTTTGAACAATCATTCACAACAAACCATGCCTCCTACTACTCAACAGTCCACCGTAGCTAATACCGGATTGAATTTGGTTCTGTTTACCATTCCTCAATCTCTCCTTGTCCAAATGGGTTCAGCGTCTATACTAATGCTCCTGAGTGCAGGGAAAGTTTCAGTAAACGCCCTAGAATCTATAGGGCAAGCCAGTGAAGAATTATTTCGCGGCGATCGCTTGCCAATTCTTCCTTTTCCTGATGACACAGAATGAAAGAGGTGGAGGGCAGGGGGCAGGGGGCAGGGGGCATGGGGCATTGAGAAAAGGAGAAAATACATTTACTCATCACTCAGCACTTGCCACTCAGCACTCAGCACTCACTCACTACTCCAACATTAAAAAATATACTTACCAAACATTGCTCAACGCGATATCCACAAAATCATGATTCAAGATACCCAAAAATCCTTCCTAAATTAAGATTTTTGATTTTTGAATTTTGAATTACCAAGCCCAGTTGGGGCGGGTATAGGGGTGCAGGGGTGTGGGGGTGTAGGGGGAAGTAGCCCCAAACTAACCCTTGGGTTAAAAGCCCTACTCCTTGGGGCGACTATGTTGGGTTTTTTTTCAATCCCCGTCCCAACACCTTCAACCCTTACACCCTTACACCCTTACACCCCTACACCCCTAATGAAACGCAAGCGATCGGCTTCACAAGAGAAACAATATGAGTTCTGTTTTATACTCTTTATCTGAATCTGCCAATTTGTACCCTACCTCAGAATTATTTTTGCGTCACCGTCTGCAAATTGTAGAAGAATTGTGGGAGTCCGTACTCCGACAAGAATGTGGGCAAAATATGGTGGATTTGTTGCGTCAGTTACGCGATTTGTGTTCACCAGAGGGACAAGCTACAAAAGACCAAGCTGTTTCTGCTGTCAAGTTGATTGAACAGTTAAATATTAATGAAGCAATCCGCGCAGCACGGGGTTTTGCTTTGTATTTTCAGTTGATCAACATCATAGAGCAGGAATATGAACAACGGCAGCAGTTAACTCGCTATTCTGAAGCCGAACAAGAACTACCCCAGCAAGAAAATTCTCACAATATCAACTACTCCTCTAACCAAAATGAAGATGATGTCATCTTCAATGGTGGCGGTAGCATGGACTGGCTAGCGAAAAATGGTTCTTCTAGAGAACAGAACAGACAAAGAGGGACTTTTGCCGCCCTGTTTCCTTTACTGCAAAAGTTGAATGTTCCTCCCCAACAAATTCAACGCTTAATTTCCCAGCTAGATGTCCGTCTAGTCTTCACAGCCCACCCCACGGAAATTGTCCGCCACACTATCCGCGATAAACAACGCCAAGTAGTGAAGCTATTACAGCAACTTGACTCAGTAGAAACACGTAATAATAATGGCGGTGGCTATCCTTGGGAAGCTGGAGAAATTCGGGAAAAACTCCTCGAAGAAATTCGCCTCTGGTGGCGGACTGATGAATTGCACCAGTTTAAACCCACGGTATTAGATGAAGTAGATTATGCCCTGCACTACTTCCAAGAGGTTTTATTTGATGGAATTCCCCAACTATATAAACGCTTCAAGTATGCTTTGGGGAAAACATTTCCTTGGTTAGAACCACCCAGCACAGATTTTTGTTCCTTTGGTTCTTGGGTGGGTTCAGATAGGGATGGAAATCCCTCGGTGACACCGGAAGTTACCTGGCAAACAGCCTGTTATCAGCGCAAAATGGTGCTAGAGAGATATATCAAGTCAGTCAAGCAATTGATTGAGTTACTGAGTATTTCCATGCACTGGAGTGATGTGTTACCAGATTTGCTGGAATCTTTAGAGTTAGATCAGTCCCAGTTAAGCGAAGTTTACGACGCATTGGCTTTAAGATATCGCCAAGAACCCTATCGCTTGAAACTATCTTATGTGTTGAAGCGGTTGGAAAATACCTGCGATCGCAATTTAGCTTTATACAAGGGCGAAACTCCCACTAATGAAGATAGCCCTATGTATCGTTCTGGGGCCGAGTTTTTGGCGGAACTGCGGTTAATTCAGCGTAACTTGACGGAAACGGGATTAAGTTGTCGGGAATTAGATAATCTCATCTGCCAAGTCGAAATTTTTGACTTTAATCTTACCCAATTAGATATCCGCCAAGAATCGTCCCGACACTCAGACGCATTAAATGAGATTCTGGAATACCTGCAAATTCTGCCCCAATCTTACAACGACCTGACAGAAGAACAGCGTGTACAGTGGTTAACCAGTGAACTACAAACTCGTCGCCCTCTAATTTCCGCCGAATTGCCATTTTCCGACAAAACTAATGATGTCGTTAAAACCTTCCGCATAGTGCGATCGCTACAGCAGGAATTTGGGGTGAACATCTGCAAAACCTACATTATTAGTATGTGTCGCCAAGTCAGCGACGTACTAGAAGTTTTGCTGTTAGCCAAAGAAGCCAGATTATTTGACCCAGCGATCGCCGTGGGGACAATTCAAGTTGTACCATTATTTGAAACAGTGGAAGACTTGCAACGTTCCCGCAGCATTATGCGGCAATTATTTGAACTACCTTTGTATCGCGCTTTATTAGCAGGTGGTTACGCCGCCCTCAACGGTAGCCAAGAAGCCCTTCCCCCCTCTCCCCATCTTCCTCTCCCCACTGAAGCGTTTTCCCTCACTCCCGACTTACAGGAAGTGATGCTGGGTTATTCTGACAGCAACAAAGACTCAGGCTTTTTAAGTAGTAACTGGGAAATTCACAAAGCCCAAAAATCCCTCCAGAAAATTGCTGAAGAATACGGCGTAAACCTGCGGATTTTCCACGGACGCGGCGGTTCTGTCGGGAGAGGTGGCGGCCCAGCCCACGAAGCGATTTTGGCACAACCAGGCCACAGCATTAACGGGCGCATCAAAATTACTGAACAAGGGGAAGTTTTAGCTTCCAAATACTCCTTGCTGGACTTGGCTTTATACAACCTAGAAACCATCACCACGGCGGTAATTCAAGCCAGCTTATTACGGACAGGGTTTGATGATATCGAACCTTGGAACGAAATTATGGAAGAATTAGCAGCACGCTCCAGACAGCATTATCGTGCTTTAATCTACGAACAACCGGATTTTATTGATTTCTTCCACCAAGTCACCCCCATCGAAGAAATCAGCCAACTCCAAATCAGTTCCCGTCCCGCCCGTCGTCCCTCCGGGAAAAAAGACTTAAGCAGTCTCCGCGCTATCCCCTGGGTATTTAGCTGGACACAAACGCGCTTTTTGCTACCTTCTTGGTATGGTGTCGGGACAGCTTTACAAGAGTTTTTGAGTGAAGAACCAGAAGAACACCTCAAACTCCTCCGCTACTTTTACGTGAAATGGCCATTCTTCAAAATGGTCATTTCCAAAGCCGAAATGACTTTGGCAAAAGTAGATATGCAAATGGCGCGTCACTACGTCCAGGAGTTAGCTAACCCAGAAGATAAAGCCAGATTTGAGATAGTATTTGAGCAAATCGCCAGTGAATTTTATCTCACTAGAGATTTAGTCTTGAAAATCACCGAACATGGTCGATTATTAGACGGTGATCCTGTACTGCAACGTTCCGTACAATTACGTAACGGTACAATCGTCCCCCTGGGATTTATCCAAGTTTCTCTCCTCAAACGCCTGCGCCAGTCGAAAAATATTGCTACCCCTGGTGTAATTCATTCACGTTACAGCAAAGGCGAATTACTCAGAGGCGCACTCTTAACCATCAACGGTATTGCGGCGGGAATGAGAAATACGGGTTGATGTATAGTCAATAGTCATTAGTTCATAGTCAATAGTTCATAGTCAAAAGCAATTACTGTTGACTGTTGACTGTTGACTATTGACTATTAACTCTCCCCAATCCCTAAGTCAGCATCACTGGTAATATATACCTATAAATTTCAGGAAAAATTACCATGACTGCTGACACTACAGGAGTTAACGCTACTACCAAAGGTGCTGATGCTATCGATGAAGCGATCGCTAAAGGCATCGATTTTGATGGTACACCCATTCCCACTGCCAAGCTAGAACTTTACACCAAAGTTATGGCACTAGAAGCCAATAGACAACGTAGTGGTGTATCTAATACTATGCGATCGCGCATTGTCCGCATTGGCGCAAAACACATTCCCCAAGCAGAACTAGATCAATTACTTACAGACGCAGGTTTCGCCCCCTTAAAAGAAAAAGAAATCGCCTTTTTCTACGGCGGTAAGTAAGTTTATGCGTAGGCTAGGCCTACGCATCACCTTTACAAAATATTCCACTCTCATTTTTTCATACCAATTCACATATAGCGTTTCCTAGTCTGCTGAGGTACAAACTTATCTGCGTTTATCTGTGTTTATCTGCGTTTAATTATTGTCGTTTGTACTTCATTAGGGTAAGAAAGGCTATAAAACCTCATACATTTACAAACTGTAAAAGCTATAGCAAATCTTATTGTCTTAATTTTGAATTTTGTAGGCGCAAGCCTTCCCGTCAGGGTATTTTGAATTTTGAATTGGCATCATGCGTCGAGATTCGATTTTTTACAAAATATTCCAACAATCGCCTAGTTTATTATTTGAATTATTGACAAATCCACCAGAAAATGCGGATAAATATAAATTTGACTCAGTAGCTGTCAAAGAACCCAAGTTTGAAATCGACGGTGTATTTTTACCGCCAGAAAATGCAACTCTTGGGACTGTGTATTTTTGTGAGGTACAGTTTCAAAAAGACGAAAAGCTTTATGAAAGGGTATTTGCCGAATCTTCACTTTATTTCTACCGCAACCGTGACCGATTTAGCGATTGGCAAGCCGTAATTATCTATCCTTCCCGTAGTATTGAACAAAGTGATACTCGTCCCCATCGTACATTACTCAACGGCGACCAAGTACATCGCATATATTTAGATGAGCTGGGAGATATCCGTTCTTTACCTTTGTGGGTAGCGGTGATGGTATTAACTACATTAGACCCAGAACAAGCCCCATCACAAGCGCGGTATTTATTGACAAGAACTCGTCAAGAAACTGCTGCACCAGTCACCAATGCGATAATTGAAATAATTACCACGATTATCGCTTATCGGTTTGAGCAACTAAGTCGAAGGGAGGTGGAGTCAATGTTAGACATTACATTAAAACAAACACGAGTTTATCGAGAAATCAAAGAGGAAGGACTAGAAGAAGGACGAGAAGCAATGGCTAACATGATTAGCCGACAGTTAACGAAGCGATTGGGAGAAATTTCCCAAGATGTGCTTTCTGTGGTAGTAAGTTTGCAATTACCGATGCTAGAAGAGTTGGGGGAAGCGTTGCTAGATTTCAGTAGTGTCGATGATTTGCAGGCTTGGTTGCAGGCGAGAATTAATTAAATTGAACCTAGACATCGCCTGTAATGATGAGAGTAGGCGTAGGCGCAGCCAGCCCTAGGCATCGCCTGTAATATTTTACCGAGAGTGATCGCGCCTAGCTGAAAAATTTATTTGTATGCAACGTCTCTGTAGTTCAGAATCGAGTGCATCTTAATCAAGAATTTTACTTATAATGTTCGTACTGTTAACACATGGGGGGGTGTAGAATCAGGCGGATAAATCACGTCTATCTGCACATTCCTTCTAGTAGCAGGTGGCATGACAAACTGTACTAATGGGTCTAAAACTTGACCTGTTCTGTGCCAGAGATGAACATAGCGCGTTTGTTGCTTTCCTTGGTCATCAAAATAACTCAGCTTCACCGTACCTCTAAAAAAGGGAAAATCTTGGGATGGTTTGCGAAAACGCACGCCACTTTGAGATAATTTGTCTTCTTTTAAAGGTGTTTCTAAAGTAACTGTTACTTTTTGAGTTTGATTGGTATTGTTCTTTAAAGGCAAACTGAGATTATATTCCACGCCATAATTACCATGCGCTTCATAGGCTGTATCAGGATACCGTACCAGCAATTTGGCGGTTTGGTTTTGTCCAGTACCCAACCGACCACCCCGCAAAGTAACTAGGGGGTAAGAAATCCCTTTTCCTGGTTGCGGAATGGAAAGAGTAGTGGCTTGGGGGTTATCTACTAAGTTTGCTTTCCATTGCGAACCTTGAGAAACACCAGCCACCCGTCCATAAATTAATGCCCCACTAGTAGCGTCGGGAGGTGTAGGAGTTTTATCCCTTGGCCCGGCAAAGTTACCGTTATTAAGTAAAGCTTGCCATTCCGCCAGTGTTGGGGCGCGGTCAGAACCATCAGCGTTTTTCTTAGCGAACATGGCTAAACTTGCTGCATACACTTTGCCATTACTTCGTAAGCGCATAAAGCTAGACCGACCATTGACAGGTCTTTCCAGATTTCGCACGGGAATGGGATGATTCAACAACATCCGGCTTTGTCCTGGTGGAATGACTATCTTAGAAGGAAAGTCAGCTTGGCGCACACCCCGCAGCACATCAGCCACAGCCCTCGCCCCTGGCCCGGAGTAGACTTTCCCATCATTGTTTTCGCGGTAAGGGGGTAAGGTGACAAAGGGTGCATCCTGCATTAAGTAGCTGGCTGCTTGTAGGGTATCAACCGTTACAGGTTGTTTTCCAGGGTTCTGAATAATAATTCCTATATATAAAGTTTGTAAATCTTTGGGGGTGTGAGTATAGTGGTGAGCAAAGACATCAAACCGCCCCTGAAAAGGAAAATTGAGGTGTGCGGCTGGGGTTTTTTTATTAGTTGTGGGGAAGGTAGAAAGTAAAATGCCCTCGGTTTTAATCCATTCTGGACTATTGCTATTAAATACAGGAATGTTGTCTAATTTCCCAGGTAAAGGTCGCACTTCTCCAGGTTGGACGATGATTTGGGGTTCTGGTTTGGGTGAATTTTGGGCAACGGCTGAATTTATCCCCTTAGAACATCCAGTAATTGTAGTTAGACCTAGCCCTAATAGAATGATGAATAAAGGTGGTGCTAATTTAGTTGGCATAAGAAAGTGAGTGCTACAGATAAACTATCCTAAATACAAGGGTATTTAAGCTCATTTCTGAAAGCGATCGCCATATATAATTTACTTACCAAACTTAACTATAGTCGCAAATCTATAAATGTCATTGATACTGCCGATGAATATACTTTAAATACTTCTAAAAACTCTAGTTATACGTTAAATTTGAGATTGGTGAAAGATTTCAATTCTGGAATCAGTTACATGGAAACACTTATCGAATCAACTAAGGATTTTGAGCGAGATTTAGAGAAATTTAATAATAAAGAAAAGTTTAAAATTGTTAAGAAATTAAATCGCTACGTTGAAATACTATCAAAAAACAAAACCTTTTTAGATAAACAAGCTTTTAAATTGAAGGAAATTAAGCTCAGTGATGATTATGATTCTTCACTTTATGCCTTAATCATTGATAAAGACATCAGATTAATTGTGACTATTGATGATGATCCAATTTTTGACACTACAGTAGTTACATTATTCCGAGTCGTTAATACTGAAGATGCTTCCAAAGCCTATAATTCTGTAGCCGAGTCTCTTTACCAGGACTTTAGCGTCAAACATCAAGAAATTGAGGTTAGTTCTAGCTAATGTCACGGATTAAACCCCTTCTAGATGAGCATGGTGTCATTCATGAAGCTATGGATATTTTACCGGATAATCTCAAAATAGATTTTCTAGAAGCTTTGGCTGAATTGGAAGATAATGAATGTCATCGAACTAGAACTTTTCCTAAAACTAGACTGCGTAAAGTGAAGGGAATTAAACAGGCAATTTACCGTGCTGATATCGATAAGTTATCAGGATGGCGCATACATTTACAATATATTGATGGCAAAATTCATTTGAATGACATCATCGAAGGTCAGCGTCATGATGATGTTATTGAAGTGATTAAGTCTAGAAAATATAGATATGAATAGATCAGAACTGATGTAAGTGTCACAAAGAATAGAAACATTTGGCTTGTAGTCAGGGCTTAAGCCCTTATTCTGAGGACTGAAGTCCTCACTACAAACTTAATACAAACTTAAAATAATACGACATCACTAAACATCACTAATACCCATAGCTGTACCTGCTAAATAAGCTGTTGTCCAAGCACTTTGAAAGTTAAATCCTCCAGTTACACCATCAATATCGAGAATTTCCCCAGCAAAATACAGCCCAGAAACTAACTTACTTTCCATAGTTTTGAAGTTAATTTCCGACAGATTTATACCGCCACAGGTGACAAATTCCTCTTTAAAGACACCTTTACCATTAATAAAGTATTTGCCTTGAGTTAGTTCTTGCACTAACAAGTTTAAAGTTTTATTGGGT
The DNA here is from genome assembly GCF_002896875.1 of Nostoc sp. CENA543. Lineage (GTDB taxonomy): Bacteria > Cyanobacteriota > Cyanobacteriia > Cyanobacteriales > Nostocaceae > Trichormus. Next base: position 6,864,742 of record NZ_CP023278.1, on the reverse strand, counting down.
AATTCTGCCCAACGGTCATTTGTGGTGATACCTACACGGTTAATTATGTATTGCCAGAGACGATGGGGTAAATCAACACCACGGTGCAACGCGATCGCTTTTTTTCCCCACTCGTTCTTGATAGCCAGGATTTTTTGCTTGACTTGTTCTTGTGTGAGTTCCGGCAACCAATTTACTATTAAAGTGGCTTGATATTGGTGTTCGTGCAGGAGTCTTGCACCCCAGGCGGAAAGCTTCAGCACAGCCGGGCCACTCACACCCCAATGAGTAATCAGTAAAGCTCCTGTCTGTTCCAGTGCTGGCTGTTCTTCCACATATAACCGCAAGCGTACGGGGTTAACACTAATCCCCGCCAAGGCTTGGAGTTTGGCTTCAGCAATATTAAATGTAAATAACGATGGGACTGGTGCAACGATGTGATGTCCCAACTCTTGAGCAATTTTATAACCGATGTGACTGCTACCGGTCGCTAATAACAAGCGATCGCATTTCATCACTTCCCCTGATCTCAAAAGTACCTCAAACTCATCGCCAGCTTTTTTCACCCCCGCTACAGCCGCACCAGTCCAAATTTCCACACCTTCAGCCTGAGCAGTATCCATTAAACAGTTGACAATAGTTTCAGAACTATCTGTAATGGGAAAAATTCGGCCATCAGTTTCCGTTTTGAGTTTGACTCCGTGGGTTGTAAACCAAGCTACGGTATCTTGGGCTTGAAAACGACTAAAAGCACCCCGTAACGCCTTACCGCCTCTGGGATAATTCTGTACTAGGGCTTGCGGTTCAAAACAAGCATGAGTCACATTACAGCGTCCTCCCCCAGAAATACGGACTTTAGCCAAGGGTTGACGACTGGCTTCTAATAAAGTGACTTGGGCTTGGGGATTAGCTTCAGCACAGGCGATCGCCCCAAAAAACCCTGCGGCCCCGCCGCCAATAACTACAATTTTTGCAGGTAGCAATTTTTCCAACATTTCTAGATGATCATCTACATCTAGGCTAGTACAGAATCAACATCCCAATTCACAATTCCACATCTAAAATCCTAAATTGTGATAATTCATCCGTCCATTGATTCAAATAAATCTTTGGCTGCACCGCAAACTGGGCATACCCAATCTTCTGAGATATCTGTAAAAGGCGTACCTGGAGGAATATCGCCATCAGGATCACCTACTTCGGGATCATATTCGTAACCGCACACACTACATACATAAATACCCATAGTTTTCGTAACTTCCAAAAAATCAACTATCTAATCTATCTGCTTCAAAACAACTGCCTTTCCCCCTGCTCCCTGCTCCCTGCCCCCTTGCCATTAAAGTGATAGTATATTTTTTAATGGGAATTCCCTTCCCCTAGTTAAATACCTTCAAGTTAAGGGGAAAATCATCACAATAAATCTATCTCGTTGTATATTAAAAACGCCACCAAGTTTTTTGAGCATAAGCAATCACACCTAGCACGATCGCACCCAGAAACAAGATTAAAATTAATCCCCCAGGAATAAAGGTGATTAAACCAAACCCCCGCAGTAACCAAACCGCTATGCCTATTCCCAAAAAAACGCCCACAGCCTGAGTTAATAAGCGGTTTAAAGTAGATTGACTCACGGTATTTTCCTCCTAATTGCAAATTGGATTACATTGACAGGGTAGCAAGAATTTTCATCTCTTTTTTCAGAGAAATGGCAAAAAGGTTTTACAGGGCAACAACCTGAGATGTAAACAGGATTTCAGCCAGAATTTTCTTTGGTATATTGATTTCAATAGCTGGAGTGGTTTAGGTGTAGATTAGTGTTTGTAATTAAACCTACTGATTTTTACATATAATTTCCGCATAATTACTATATATAGCTAATTCCGGAAAACTATTATGGAACGCTGGAATTAAATAGCAATGAGGTTGTACTTCGCCGTTGATCTGGTTTATAGTCACAACCTATGCAGATGGTGGAGTTGAGGAGTAACGATGTCTGTAACCCATATTTCAGAGCTAATGATAACAGGTTCAGGTATGACTTGGAATCAGGAACAGCAACGCCTGATGATGCAGGGGGAGATTTTAGTACAGACGCGATCGCATACTGTCTGCGGTGGTGCGGTTAGTGCTTGTATGTACTTACCAATAGCGCGATCGCAGGTATGGCAAAAAATTACTGACTACCCCCTCTGGGTACAATACTTTCCCGACATTACCAAAAGTGTAGTTTTACAACAAGGCGAAGTTAAACGCCTGTACCAAAAAGCCCAAAAATCCTTTTTCTTTTTTACCGCGCAAGTAGAAATTTATCTGAAAGTTGTGGAAGTCACAGGGCAGCAAGTAAATTTTCAAATGGAAAAAGGTACTTTTTTAGACTTTTCTGCCAATTTAGAGTTACAAGACTGCGGTAAAGGAACTTTACTCACCTACAGTGTTCAAGCTACCCCCGATATCCCCATCCCGTCAATTTTTATTCAACAGGCGATGAACTTGGAATTACCTGCAAATATGCGTAAAATGCGACAAGTGATTTGTCAAGATAATTGAATCTAGGGGCTTGTAGCATCCAGGAAAAATTGGTCTAAACAATGTTAAATTTGGGATTTTAGAGAGATTTTCTGGATGAATCAGCTCTCAAGTCCTGACTACTAACCTGTGGAAAATGTCATCATAGTTAAGGTAAAAACGTTTTGGAGATAAAACTACGGTTTACGCACGTCCTTTAGCAAAATTAATTGAACAGTTGCAACGCCTACCTGGAGTTGGCCCTAAATCTGCTCAAAGATTAGCTTTGCATATTTTGAAGCGTCCTGAAGCGGAAGTAGAGGCTTTAGCGCAAGCTTTGATTGATGCTAAAAAGCAAGTGGGTTTATGTTCTGTTTGTTTTCATCTCTCGGCTGAACCAGTTTGTGAAATTTGTCGTAATCCCAACCGTGATCCTCAGACTATCTGTGTGGTGGCTGATTCCCGTGATGTGATTGCTTTGGAAAAAACTCGTGAGTATAAGGGTAAATATCATGTATTGGGTGGGGTGATTTCTCCCATAGATGGTATTGGCCCTGAGCAGTTGAATGTGCAGGCTTTAATTAGACGGGTAAGTCAACAAAAACCCCAAGAAGTAATTATGGCAATTAGTCCTAGTGTGGAGGGAGAAACCACGACATTATATTTAGGACAGTTACTGAAGCCGTTTACGAAGGTGACGCGTATTGCTTTTGGTTTACCTGTGGGTGGTGATTTAGAATACGCTGATGAGGTGACTTTAGCTAGGGCTTTGGAAGGAAGAAGAGAGTTAGATTAGAGTTTTTTTCAACGCAGAGGGAGCGCGGTGAAACAGCGTTGTAGGAGGGTTTCCCTCCGGAGACGACTGGTGAACCCGTTGGCGTAGCCTCTCGTAGAAAAGGGAGGTTCACGCGGAGGTACGCAGAGTTTAACCTTGCTTCGTTCTTTTTACCTTTGCGTCTACCCTGTGGGTTCCGCTTTAGCGGTATGCGTGAGATTCACATTAGATTATCAAGTAACTTGATCACTATTCTCGGCTGCAAAAGTGAGAAACTTTTTTAAATATTGGTTAGTCTTGAGGTTAACAGTGTTGAGTATAAGTTACAGTCCATCTTTCATATTTGTTTGTGAGATATTCTCATAAATCACTGACTTTTATTAACAGGTAGAGAGGAAAAAGCATGAACAGAGCAATTATCGTTAAATCGCTCATCGCATCAATAGGATGTTTAGCTTTATTTGCTCCTCGTCCGGCGGCGGCGCAAATTATTCCTCAACCTTGGGTTTCAGTGGGTGCGAAAGATGGGGATGTCACTTATGCTGTGGGAGCTAGAGCATTAAACTTGGGTGTAGAGTTAGGTACAGGCGAAGATGGTGCTACAGGGGTAGATGTGCTGAAGTTCTTGAGTTTACCTGTGATTTCGCCTTATGTGGGGGTGGGATATTACTCTGAAGATAAAGGTGTGGCCTTGTCTGGTGGTGTACAAGTAAAGGCTAGCGATCGCCTCTTCGTTGGTGCTGGTTATAATTCTGTACGGGGAGTTAACGGACAGTTAGGAATTCGATTTTAGTTAACTCTCAAATATGACTTTGTGCTTGACAAAATTACGTCTGTAGTGAGCTATCCGTCTTAATCTAAATTTAATCTCAATCATTCCTAAGCTAAAAAATTAGCTTTTACTCAAGAAAAGAGAAGGATAAAAAGCAAATGCTCTATCTTTCTCTTTTTTTGTGCTGATTTTTTTGCTATTAACTTTTGTGGCAAAAGGACTCCTGTAAGTAGTAGGATAGGCCATATCTAGGGATAACTTTAGATAGATGGCAAAAATACTGTAAGTGATGTAGATAGTATAAGTTCAGTCTCTTGACCAACTAATACTGAGGTTAAAGGTAAATGATGAAATTTATTGATGTAACAGGAATCTCCTTATGGAGCAAGGATTAAGGCTACTCATTCAATTAGTGATAGAGTTTGCCCCTGTAGCGATCGCGCTCATACAAAAGAGAACAAAAGAAAGTTTAGATATTAGTAAATATCCAATTCCCCAAGCAATTCAAGCATTTATTGAAATTGCTGATACTGCCAAACCTAAAAAAAATGTCAATCCAGGTTTTGAACAAGAGAAGCTGTTACAAAAGCAATTATCGGCTTATCAGCGCGAAACCCAATTAGAAGTAGCAAAACAAGAAAGAGATACAGCTCTAAAATTACCAGAAGTCAATAAAATTCTGGATAGCTGGCCTTTAAGACTCTATCCTTCTCAAATCTTAGAGTCTCATGTTGATGCTGAACGTCCACCACTAAAAATTTTTTTAGCACCTCCCCAAGTCAAATTTGATGAATTTGAACCGAAAACGGAGGAAAATTTGGCATTAGAAACTATGTTGGCGGAGGGAGTTAGGAAATTTGTCAATAAGTATTATTCACTCCATAATCCCATTCGACCCACAGAATTTTTAGCAGGTGCTTGGGATAGTAAACGTTTTCATAGTGAATCTAGCATCAAAGCTCTCTTTGGACTGTTAAAAACAGAACCAATTTTAATTTTAGAATCAGAAAATGATGGAGATTATTTAAATTTTCGGATTGCTTACTGGGGTTTAGGTCAAAGTAACTATTACTATAAAACTATTTCGCGTATACCTTATAGAGAGATTATTCAACAATCTGCTAAAAATCGCGCCTGGGAATGGAAGAAAATCCGCGATGATTTATTAGCTTTAGGTGAAGATATTGAGGATATTAACAAGTTAGGTAAAGATAATGTAGTTAATCTAGCCATTTTAGAAAAAGTAGAAAAATGGCAAGCTCAAGGCATTGATATTAGTAAGTTAGATTTAAAATATCAGGTAAATCAGCAAGACTTTGAGCAACTTTGCCAAGTATTAATCACTTGTCATAGTTTAGTAGCCGCATGGATAGCAGATATTTATCATTTGGTGCATCATGATGTACCACCTTTACTACCAGAGTTATTATCTAGCTTATTAAAAGAGAGTTTTGATTTAGAATCGGTGCAAGCTATTGTCACTAGCTATCAGCAAATTTACGAAGCTTTAGAAAAAGAAAGACTCTATTGGATACCGGAGTTAGCTTTACAATTAGCCCAAAGTTTAGCACATTTACCCGATCGCACTTGGTCACAGGAACAGTTAAACTACTCGATCCACACTTGGTTAGACTTGCATCAAGTCTCAGTGCAAGAATTCGCTAACCCTCTAGAGGCGATGCTATCAGCCATCAAAATTCAGGATGAGGAATATGTCCACAAGTTAAAGGAATACTTTCTCGTTGTCAATGATAGACAAAGTTTTCTAGAGGTGGAGAAACTGTTAGCCGCGATCGCCCACCTAAAAACTAAACTAGCTTTAGAAGCCCCCAGTGTAGGTTATACCCTTAAAGGTCATGCAGGCAAAGTGACATCTGTAGCGATTAGTCCTGATGGTGAGGTGTTAGTCAGTGGGTGTACAGACCAAAATATTAACGTTTGGGATATTCATGATGGTCACTTTATCAAAACTATCGCCGGAAATCTAGGAGAAGTTTCATCAGTTGCGATTAGTCCCAATGGTGATTTTTTAGCCGTGGGGAGTTGTGAACACCCTAGAAGTAACGTCAAAGTTTGGGATTTTAAAACAGGTAAACTCGTACATACACTGCTAGGACATCAAAAACCTGTAAATGTCGTAGTTATCAGTCCCGATGGGGAGATTTTAGCAAGCGGTAGTAACAAAATTAAACTGTGGAACTTACAAAAAGGCGATCGCATTTGCACCCTTTGGCATTCTTCAGCCGTTCATGCGATCGCCATCAGTCCTGATGGTACAATCCTCGCCAGTGGGAGTGCTGACACCAAAATCCGACTATGGAACCCCCGCACAGGTGATCCTTTACGCACTCTTATCGGTCATGCTGGAGATGTGAAAGCGATCGCCATGAGTCCTGATGGACAGTTACTATTTAGTGGTAGTGCTGATACCACTATTAAAATTTGGCATTTAATTACAGGTAAACTACTCTACACCTTAACTGAACACACCGAAGAAATCACATCTTTAGCCGTAAGTCCTGATGGACAAACTCTTTTTAGTAGCAGTGCAGATACAACTATTAAAATTTGGCGTATTTCTACTTGTGAACCTGTACAAACTCTCACGGGACATTCAGAAAAAATTAATTCTATCGCCTTAAGTCCCGATGGTAAGATTCTCGCCAGTGGAAGTTCTGATCAAACCATCAAAATTTGGCAGATTGATCAAATATAGTGAGCTAAAGTCGCTTTGACAAAGAAAGATTTGGGATTAAAAGCCTAGATTTATAACCTATTCCAGAATCTCGAATTTGGTATTAACCACTTTCTTGATCTAAGCTAAATTTTTAATAAATCATTCAGTCTGTAAACCGGAGGTAAAAGAACTATGCTTAAATATCCCTCAATCATTAGCACATCACCAGAAATTATGGGTGGAACACCTGTCTTTACCGATACTAGAGTTCCCGTGCAAACACTTTTAGACTATCTCAAAGCAGGAGAATCGATTGACGATTTTTTAGATGGATTTCCAACTGTAACTAGAGAGCAAGTTATTGCATTTTTAGAAGAGACAGGGAAACTTATTTGCGGCGATAAACATCTCTACGATGACTAATTTTAACAACTTTAACTATTAATAAATTATCTTTAATCTCGTATAAGATACGATACTTACCCACCCGAATACGATAGGTATCTTCTTCGCCCTCTAACTTAACTACGCCATTAGGACGAGGGTTGTTTGATAACTCTTGAATTTTTTCTTCAATTTTAATTTTAATGTCTTCAGATAGCTTTTTTAATTGTTTAGCTGCACTGGTTGTAATTTCTATTTGATAAATCATGCACTCTCTTGTTTATATTGTTCCCAAGAGATAGTAGTATCATCTTTAGCCGCATAAATATCTTGAATATCTTCTTCATCTTCACTTTTACGAATTTTTAGTAACTCTAAAACATCTTCTAAAGTGTCGTCATAAGCTTGTTCTAATTCTTCATAAATAGCTTTGAGTAATGCCTGCCTGGTTTTTGTCGGTTGCATGATATACCTCATTAATTTTTTTTGTGGCTAATCTTTACACCATGATTATTGCCTTTGAAATTGGCGATCGCATTTGTTTCTAGTTTACCAATATATTCATTACTAACTTGCTACTTGCTCTGCTGCCTTTGGATTTCCATTGGAGGGTAATTCTGTAGCAGCTTTCTTCAAATCCTCTGATGAGGGTGTTTTGTGGGTTAACCAATCAAATGTAAAAACTTGCAATTGAGTAAGAGGAATGTCTTGTGCTGCTATAAACCCTGTACCTGGCATTCCTGTTTGCTCACTTACAACCAAGATTGATAATGGTGGTAATTTATTTAGTAAACAGTAAGATTGGATCGGTTCTAGCATTCGACCCAATCCTTGCCGAGGAACTCCAATTAACTTGCCGACAATATCATAAGTTAGAACTTGACGATTTCGGGCAGATAACGCTAATAATGACCAAATTTGTGCTGCACGTTCATAAATAGTCATAAATATCCAGCTTTACTGTAATTAGTATAACTATTCATAATTGTTCCCAAACATATACCAAGGTACTGCATTTAGTTCTAAATTTAATACAATGGTTTATTCTTCCACCAATTCCATCAAATCTTCAATTGTCACTTCAAAAGTTCGAGCTATTTTATAGACTGCGCTTAAATCAACAGTATTTAATACATCACGCTGAACGTAACTTTTGACTGTGTTGTAGTTGACTCCAGAACGTTCAGCAACTTCTTTTAGCGTCCAACCCTTCTGTTGAGCAAGTTCTCGAATTCGCAGCCTAACATAACCCATTTTATGGTTGACAAGGGTGCATATGCGCCCGATAATATCTGTGTACATCAAAAGCGATCGCTCGTCTTGCCTGGAAAACATACAGAGCGATCGCCATTTCTAACACATCCCACAAAGTGGGAAAGTATTCACCTATGATATCAACCTCAAAGCCAAAATCAAATAGTCAACCTTGGTGTATTATTCGCCAACTACCCGATATGCAGCGAATGGTAATAGCAAGGTTTCACCGTCGTCATGATGCAGATGCTTATAGGCAAATTCTTCAGCGACTGCTACCTACAGCCGTTCATGTGATTGTGTTTGACTCCAACGTTCTCGAAATCTCAGGAGAAGTTGAACAGCCTCTGATTAGATAACTAATATAAACTGCCACAAAAAACCGAGTAACACTAATGTCACTCGGTTGACTTAAATATCAATATCAAAAATTTTGCAGGAGCAAAGTATTGCCCCTATTGATCTTTGACTAAAATTAAACTTTAGCAGCAGCCTTGGTGACAGCGTTCAGTTCGCCTTTAGCATACTTAGCAGCAAAATCTTCGAGAGTAACTTGCTTAATCTTGCTAGCGTTACCAGCAGTGCCGAATTGGACATAACGTTCAGCACAAACCTTCTGCATATATTTGATAGAAGGCTTGAGGAAGTGACGGGGGTCAAATTCCTTGGGTGCTTTTGCTAAAGCTTCGCGGACAGCTGCGGTGATAGCCAAACGGTTGTCGGTGTCGATGTTAACTTTACGAACACCACTCTTGATACCTTTTTGGATTTCTTCTACAGGTACACCGTAGGTTTCAGGAATCGCACCGCCGAATTCGTTAATCAAAGCGATTAAATCTTCGGGAACGGAGGAAGAACCGTGCATTACCAAGTGGGTGTTAGGTAGACGACGGTGAATTTCTTCAATACGGCTGATAGCCAAAATTTCGCCGGTGGGTTTGCGGGTAAATTTGTAAGCACCGTGGCTTGTACCGATAGCTACAGCCAAAGCGTCTACTTGGGTTGCTTCTACGAAGCTAACAGCTTCATCGGGGTCGGTTAACAGTTGGGAGTGGTCGAGTGTACCCTCGAAACCATGACCGTCTTCAGCTTCACCTGCGCCGGTTTCCAAAGAACCCAAGCAACCAAGTTCACCCTCTACACTTACGCCCAAAGCATGAGCTACGTTGACAACTTCACGGGTAACATTAACGTTGTACTCGAAGCTAGCAGGGGTTTTAGCGTCAGCTTCCAAAGAACCATCCATCATTACGCTAGTGAAGTTGTTCTTGATAGCTGAGTAACAAGTAGAAGGAGCATTGCCATGATCTTGGTGCATGACAATGGGGATGTGAGGATAGGTTTCTACCGCAGCCAAAATCAAGTGGCGCAGGAAGTTTTCACCTGCATAGTTACGCGCGCCACGGGAAGCTTGTAAAATGACGGGGCTATCTGTCTCTTCAGCCGCCTTCATAATTGCCTGAATTTGCTCCAGGTTGTTAACGTTAAAAGCTGGGATGCCGTAACCGTTCTCAGCCGCGTGATCCAACAACAGCCGCATTGGTACCAGCGCCATAGGTAATCCTCCTAATAATGATTTTTAGCTAGTCGGTGTCAGACAAGCGTAATCTTTACGCTAATCTTAAGAGTTTTTTCAACTTATAGGAAATTATAACTAGTGTGGGGTGTTTATGTTGAAAAAGTTTACGCTGTTACTCATCAAGATGCCCTATACTTGACCGGGACGACTGTAAAGCCCGTTACGTCTGGGTGAAAGGCTTTGGTAGTCTGTTACTCTAGAGTTTTGCTCAATATTGCCGATCGCCATTGCTCAATCAAGTATTGTGAACAGTGTGCTGGCGATCGCCCTTAATCAAGCTGGAATATTTCACTACTTGAGTAACTCTCATCTCCATCCGCAGAAAGATGAGTTTTAGCTGCTTTGCCCTGTAATTGTTAATTGCAGGCACTAATTACTGAGTTTGTATTTTTGCGGTTCTCAACCAATCATTGAGCCAAAATCTGAATAATTTATGCAAATTTTGGCCTATTTATAGCCTATTTATATTAGGAGAGCTTAATGCTAGCTCTGATGTTAAATAGTAAGGGTTTACCCTATTCTGACCCCATTCACCCCATTATCGTCCACTTTGTCATTGCAATGGTGTTCTTTTCTTTTTTTTGCGATGTGGTGGGTTATTTCAGCCGCAATGTGCGGTTTTTGGAGGTCAGTTTTTGGAATATGCTGGTAGCGGCGATCGCGATTTTTGTCGCCATCATTGTTGGACAGTTGGAAGCCGGTTTAGCGCAAGTTTACCCAGCAGTCCAGCCCACACTGAATTTTCATACTGTGATGGGTTGGTCACTAGGGGCATTTGTGGCGGGAATGACAGCTTGGCGATTTGTAATCCGTAACCGACACCCGCAAAAACTCCCTCCTGCTTATCTTGGTGTCGCTACAGTTTTAGTTTGTCTAGTGTTTTTGCAAGTATACCTGGGGAGCAAACTATTTTGGGTCTATGGATTGCACGTTAAGCCTGTTGTGGAAGCAATGCAGCCGGGAATATCACCATGAACTCACAACTCATCGAGCAATTGAGATTGCGGTTGGGTGCAAATGGATTACCCTATGAAATTCCCATGCACCCAAAACTCGTACATCTGACACTAGGCTTATTTATCATTGCCATCTTGTTTGACATCGCAGGGGCTATTTTCCCCATAGAAAGACCCATATTCAAATTCTTAGGTCTAACAGCTATTCGTTCTAGCTTCTTTGATGTCGGCTGGTACAACCTACTAGGGGCGGCTGTCGTGACCTTTTTCACCGTGGGATTCGGTTTTTTCGAGTTACTACTAGCCAACCCACCAGTAAATCAAAAAAGTGATTGGGGGTTAAACGCCTCTTGGACAATGCTTTTACATGGCTTGGGTGGTGTGGTGTTGTTGGGGGCTATTGTCGCTATGACTGTCTGGAGGGGTTGGCAACGCTATCACTCTAGACAAGTGCAGTGGTCTTACTTGTTAGTAGGTATGGCCATGCTGGGTCTTTTGTATGTCCACGGCACTCTGGGAGGGCAATTAGGTGGGGAGTTTGGCATTCATGTAACTGCTGCCAAGTTAATTCAAGAGGGCATAAATCCGAACTGGCTACCTAAATAAAGGGAAATATAAAAAATTTATGCCTAAATTTTTAGAATATTTACTAATAGCAGTTGTGATTGCCATATTACTTGCTTTGAGCCGTTGGATTGGTCAGCAGGCATACACCTGGATGCCAATTCAAGCGACAGCAGAAGCACAAAAAGTAGATGATTTATTTAGCTTCCTAGTCTCCATAGGTGCATTCATCATTTTTGTGCTGTTGGGCATGATGGTGTTTTCTATCATATTCTTTCGCGCACCCACGAATGATTACAGTGAAGGACATCCATCTAGGGGAGATATCAGATTAGAAATCCTATGGACTGCAACTCCAACCGTATTGGTGTTGTGGTTAGCTTTTCAAGGTGTCAATATTTACCAGCAATTACATATTCTGGGTTTACAGCAGATTGTCCAACTGCCGACACCATTGGAATCAGCAGCAGCTTATGCCATAACCACTGGGGAAAAACCAAAACCTGCGGCGGAAACTATCGAGGTATTTGTCAAGCAGTGGGATTGGTCTTTTCGCTATCCCAATAATGTTATTAGTCAAGAATTACACCTGCCTGTCAATCTTCGGACTCGCCTAAATATGCACGCTAAGGACGTACTTCATAGCTTTTACGTTCCTGATTTTCGGTTACAGCAGTATATTGTCCCTGGACGCAATATTGACCTTGTAGTTACACCCATTCGCCCAGGCAAGTATAAGCTCAAAGATGCTCTATTCAGTGGTACTTATTTTTCACTGATGGATGCTGATGTTCTGGTGGAATCTCCAGAACAGTATAACCAGTGGCTAACTCAAGCCCAACAAGAACTAGCAACAAATCAAAATCAAGCTGTGGCTGAGTATACCCAACCACCAACAACCATGTTGAAGAGTGGCTGGTATACTGTTGCACCCAGTCAAGAGGGGATAGCTCAGGAGAATTACGTCAAAAATGACACATGAGATTAGAGAAACCGCACCGCCAAACGAGCCTGAGAATAACTGGCGACAATATTTTAAGTTCAACACCGACCATAAAGCGATCGCTGTGCAGTACATGGTGACGGCTTTCATTTTTTTCTTGGTGGGCGGACTTTTGGCAATGCTCATCCGTGCTGAACTGATTACACCTGCATTAAATGTGGTTGATCGTCCCTTGTATAACGGTCTATTCACCTTGCACGGCACAATCATGATCTTTCTCTGGATTATCCCCTTTAATGCAGGTATCTCTAACTACTTGGTGCCACTGATGATTGGCGCGCAGGATATGGCGTTTCCTCTCCTCAATGCCATTTCTTTTTGGATGATTCCCCCAGGGGGCATTTTATTAATCTCTAGCTTCTTACTGCCCAATGGTACGGCGCAGTCTGGCTGGTGGTCTTATCCGCCTATTAGTCTGCAAATTCCGCCAGGTCAGCCGATTAACGGTGAATGCCTGTGGATTATCAGTTTAGTCATCATCGGTATCTCTTCCATTATGGGGGCTGTGAACTTTGTCACTACTATTTTTTGGATGCGCGCCCCAGGAATGAGTTTTTTCCGAATGCCTGTGTTTGTGTGGTCAGCTTTGAGCGCGCAATTGTTACAGCTGATTAATTTACCTGCTCTTACTGGTGCATTGATATTGCTGTTACTTGATCTCAATTTTGGGACGCAATTCTTTAAACCCCTAGAGAATGGCGACCCCATCATTTACCAGCATCTCTTCTGGTTTTACTCCCACCCCGCAGTTTACATCATGGCACTGCCCGCCTTTGGGATTTTCGCAGAAGTTTTACCTGCTTTTTCCCGTAATCCCCTATTTGGCTATCGCTCCTTAGCTGTTGCTTCTTTAGGCATTGCCTTAGTTAGTATTTTCGTTTGGGTACACCATATGTTTACCAGTGCCACCCCAAGCTGGATGCGGATATTATTTATGTTTACTTCCATGCTGGTGGCTGTACCCACCGGTGTAAAAGCATTTGGTTGGACTGCCACAATTTGGAAAAGCAAACTGCACTTAGAGACACCCATGTTGTTTGCAATGGGAGGTGCAGCCATGTTTTTACTTGGTGGTGTTACTGGTGTGATGCTAGCAGCAGTACCATTTGATATTCACGTCCACAATACCTACTTTGTGGTGGGACACTTTCATTACATTGTGTTTAACACCATCACAATGGCCATTTTTGCCGCCATTTACTTTTGGTTTCCCAAAATTACCGGCCGAATGTATGCCGAAGGCTGGGGTAAATTGCACTTCTGGTTAACCTTTATTGGTGCTAACCTGACTTTCTTCCCCATGCTCCCACTAGGTTTACAGGGGATGGTGCGCCGAATTTCCTCCTATGACCCACAGTATCAAGATGGGAATGTCATATCTAGCTTAGGAGCTTTTTTGCTAGGAGTATCCACCCTACCCTTTATTGCCAATATGGTCGGTTCGTGGCTATATGGCCAAAGGGCAGTGAATAATCCTTGGCACGCCACCGGACTAGAATGGACAACCACTTCACCACCACCAAGAAATAACTTTGCAGAAATTCCCGTGGTGAAAAGACCACCCTACGACTACGGTAATCCTAAATATTCCGTCATAGAACCTACTGAGTCAGACGAACAAAGGCGCAGAGAAATATGGGAGAGATGAATCCAATTCGCAGTTCGCAGTTCGCAGTTCGCAATTAAAATTATGAATCGGCGCACTATTTATATAGATGAAAGTCCTATCCGTTTTGAACGGTGGCGAAAATATTTACCTTCTTGGCTGAAGCGGTTTTTACCTAGTGGTGGTGGTAATGCTGAAGACCATCATGGTAAGGCTATTTTTGGATTTATTGTATTTCTCCTGTCAGAAAGTATCATTTTTTTGAGTTTTATTTTCACTTATGTTGCTTTGCGATTAACCCACTCACAACATTGGCTACCACCTGGAATCTCAGGGCCGCAATTATCTACGCTAGTGCTGATCAATACAGTGGTTTTACTTTCTAGTAGTTTGATTGTGCAATCAGCAGAAAATGCTCTCCAACATAGCAGATTGAATCAATTCCGTTGGCTTTGGTTGCTGACAATTGGCATGGGCAGTTATTTCTTAATTGGTCAAGGTATTGAGTGGAGCAAACTAGATTTTGGACTCAGCACAGGATTAGTAGGTTCTACATTCTATTTACTAACAGGTTTCCACAGTCTGCACGTTCTGGCTGGTGTAATTTTCATGGTTACTATGCTGGTTCGTTCTTTTTTTCCTGGTAATTATCATCAAGGTTATTTTGGTGTCAGTGCCGCAACTTTATTTTGGCATTTTGTGGATATAGTTTGGGTCTTTTTATTCTCAATTCTCTATCTATGGCGGGATTAAATCTTTACAAATAAAAATAATTTTAGGAGTAAGATGATGAATTTATTCGTGCAGGAATTACCAGATAGACGGGCAATTACAGAAACCCCAGCACCAGGCATAAATCAAGATAAATTGATTGCGCGTGGGTTACAAAAAGAGCAGTACATCGGTATTTTGGGGCTAGCGATCGCCTTAATTGCGGCTGTAGGCTTTTTAAGCCGCAGAGTTGAATATGCTATTGTTTTTGCTTTTGTTTTAAGTGCTATTCTGATTGCTTTATTTTTATTTATTTAGATCAACAGTCAACAGTAACAAGATAATTTTTATGAACAGCCCAGTTTATCAAACTGTGATTGTCGGTGGTGGTTTTACCGGATTATTCACAGCATTACATTTGGCTCATGAATCCTATCCCCGTTCTGTAATCTTAATTGATCAAAATGAGCGTTTTTGTTTTAAGCCATTACTTTATGAATATTTTGATGGTGAAATGGATAGTTTTCAAGTAGTACCGAAGTTTGCGGAATTACTTCAAGGTAGTGGTGTAATTTTTGTTCAAGATACAGTAAAGTCAATAGACCTACATCAAAGGCAAGTAAAATTAGTTTCGGAAAATTCCTACCAATACAGCAATTTAGTATTAGCTTTAGGTAGTGTTACTGGTTATCATCACGTTACAGGTGCGAAGGAAAATGCTTTTCCTTTCTGGACACAAGCAGATGCGATCGCACTTGACAAGCATTTACGTCGCTGTTTACATACAGCGTTGCAAACAGAAGATAGAGAACAACGTCAAAAACTATTAACAGTAGTCGTAGTAGGTGGCGGCCCTAGCGGTATAGAAATGGCTGCAACTTTAGCTGATTTTCTCCCCAACTGGTATGCGGCTTTAGGAGGTAACACCACAGAAATTCGTGTGATTCTCCTCAATCATGGGCAGGAAATTCTTGAGGGTGATATCAATGATTTACTGCGACAAATTGCTGAACAGGAATTACAAAAACGGGCTGTAAAAATTGAAATACTTAGGGGAGCAGAAGCCACTGCTGTTTACCCTCATGCTATTGAATATAAACACACTGATGTAGTTAAAACTGTACCAACAGCCACTACAATTTGGACTGCTGGCACTTCTACCCATCCCTTAATTCAAGATTTACAGATTCCGCCAGAACATCGGGATCATCATGGTCGTTTGCTAGTAACTCCCACGATGCAGTTGCTCGATTTTCCAGAAGTATTTGCTGGTGGTGACTGTGCAGCCGTTCAGAATACTTCCCTACCACCGACAGCCCAAGTTGCTTATCAACAGGGGGCGAATATTGCACGCAACTTAAAAGCGATCGCTCTCGGAGATGACCCCCAACCAGCTAAAGTAAATATTCGGGGGACTCTCTTGAAATTAGGGGTAAATGATGCTGCTGCCAATCTATTCAATCTTTTTGAAGTCACAGGCGAACCCGCACATTTAATCCGTCAAGGTACATATTTAACGCTACTACCAACTCCCATTCATGACTTTAAAGCTGCAACTGAATGGCTAGATGAAGAAATTTTTCATCATCATCTTGCGCCTGGCGATGTTGGTAAAAAAGTGGTGCAAGCAGTGGAATTAGCTGGTGCAGGAGTTGTAGGAATTTTAGTGGCAAGGAAATTATTAAAGAGGTTGGGCGATGAAGATAAAGAGAAATAGGTAGTAAGCTGTTGTACTTTTAATTTGCATATTAAGGCAGGGGGGCAGGGTGCAGGGGGCAGGGGGAAAGACAGTTGTTTTGGAGAAGATAAATTACGTCTAATATGAATTAAAATCGGGTAATTCCGTAAACATTTGTAGGGGCGGGTTCACCAAAATCATCGTTAATTGTTCATGATATTTGATTAATCCGCCCCTACCGAGTCTCATTAGCTCCCAGCATCGGCTATTTTTTGGATATCTAAGGTTTTTCTAATTCACATCAGGCGTAAATTTGGATAGTTTATTTTCTGGAAGTCCTTAATCAGAGCAAATGTCATCATTGGATTCTGCTCCCCCTGCTCCCTGCACCCCTGCCCCCTGCCCTCTCTCTGCCCCCTGCCAATTTTCTCTCCCCCCTTGACACTCCAGTGAACTGGAGGATTCAAGATGAAATCAGTCTTGAATCTGATGAGAAAATTGGAGTCTGCATATGGAAAAGGTCAGACTAAAACTGCGTGGGATGGGTTGCGCTGCCTGTGCTAACAATATTGAAGCTGCCATAAATTCTGTCCCTGGTGTAAATGAGTGTAGTGTGAATTTTGCGGCAGAACAGGCAATAGTGGATTATGACTCTAGAAAAACCGATTTAATCACCATCCTCAAGGCAGTGGATGCAGCAGGTTATTCTGCCTCTCTCCTGCAAGAACAAAATCTGATGACAGGAGAGGATGATGAAGAAAAAAGATATCGTCAGCAAGAATCCCGTGATTTGCAGCGAAAGTTGACGGTAGGGGGGATTATTAGTGCGGTTTTAGTTATTGGCTCACTACCAATGATGACAGGCTTAAATCTGCCCTTGATTCCCTCATGGTTGCATAACCCGTGGCTGCAATTAGTCCTCACCACTCCTGTACAGTTCTGGTGTGGTTATTCCTTTTACATCAATACGTGGAAAGCTGGCAAAAATCATACTGCTACAATGGACACTTTGATAGCATTAGGTACGAGTGCAGCATATTTTTATTCCCTATTTGCTACCTTGTTTCCAGGCTTTTTCATCGCTCAAGGATTAATGCCAGATGTATATTATGAAACTGCTGTAGTTGTCATAACCTTGATTTTGTTAGGACGACTATTGGAAAATCGTGCCAAAGGTCAAACCTCAGAAGCGATTCGCAAGCTAATAGGGTTACAAGCGAAAACCGCAAGATTAATTCGCAACGGACGAGAAATTGATGTACCGATTGAGGAAGTAGAAATTGGGGATGTAGTTTTGGTGCGTCCTGGGGAGAAAATTCCCGTTGATGGGGAAGTAGTGGAAGGAACATCCACAGTAGATGAAGCGATGGTGACTGGGGAAAGTATTCCTGTGAAAAAGCAACCAGGGGATGAAGTCATCGGTGCAACCATCAACAAAACGGGAAGTTTCAGGTTTCGCGCCACCAGAGTTGGGAAAGACACCCTACTAGCGCAGATTGTGCAACTAGTGCAGCAGGCTCAAGGCTCGAAAGCTCCCATTCAAAGATTAGCAGACCAGGTTACGGGCTTGTTTGTGCCGGTGGTTTTGGCGATCGCTATTCTTACCTTTATGATTTGGTACAACACGATGGGCAATGTCTCCTTGGCATTGATTACCACAGTCGGGGTGTTAATTATCGCTTGTCCCTGTGCTTTAGGTTTAGCCACACCAACCTCAGTCATGGTAGGAACAGGTAAAGGCGCAGAAAACGGTATTTTAATTAAAGGGGCTGAAAGTCTGGAATTAGCGCACCAAATTCAAACTATTGTTTTAGACAAAACCGGCACAATTACTCAAGGTAAACCAACAGTTACAGATTTCCTCACTGTTGACGGTACGGCTAATAGTAACGAAATCGCACTGATACAACTAGCAGCCTCAGTAGAACGCAATTCAGAACACCCGTTAGCAGATGCAGTTGTCAGATATGCCGAATCTCAAGAAGTTACTTTAGCAGATGTGAAAGATTTTGAAGCGATCGCCGGTAGTGGTGTGCAAGGTATTGTTACTAACCGTCTGGTGCAGATTGGTACACAACGCTGGATGTCAGAATTGGGTATTGACACTCAAACTTTGCAATCAGACAAAGAACGCTTAGAGTATCTGGGGAAAACCGCCGTGTGGTTAGCAGTGGACGGTGAAATTAAAGCCTTGATGGGGATTGCTGATGCCATTAAACCTACTTCCAGCCAAGCGGTAAAAGCATTGCAAAAACTCGGTTTAGAGGTTGTCATGCTCACAGGTGATAACCGCCGCACCGCCGAAAGTATTGCTCGTGAAGTTGGTATTACCAAAGTTTTAGCAGAAGTTCGTCCTGATCAGAAGGCGGTGGTAATTCAATCTTTGCAAGTCCAAAAGCAAGGAAGTGGAGGTGCAAAGCTACAAAAGAGTAGATTTTCTCTTCAATCCAAAATCCAAAATCCAAAATCCAAAATTGTTGCGATGGTGGGGGATGGGATTAACGATGCACCCGCACTAGCTCAAGCTGATGTAGGAATTGCCATTGGGACTGGTACAGATGTGGCGATCGCAGCAAGCGATATCACTTTAATTTCGGGCGATTTACAAGGTATAGTTACAGCTATTCAACTCAGTCGCGCCACCATTGGCAATATTCGCCAAAATCTCTTTTTTGCCTTTATCTACAACATTGTCGGTATTCCCATCGCCGCCGGTATTCTTTTCCCGATCTGGGGATGGTTGCTCAATCCCATCATCGCCGGTGCAGCAATGGCTTTTAGTTCTGTTTCTGTAGTAACGAATGCGCTGCGTTTACGTAACTTCCAAGCTAAAGGGATTCACAGCTAAATCAGCACTTTTGAGCAATACCCTTACACCCCTACACCCTTAAACCCTTACACCCCTAATGCACAGGAGATTTCGCAATGGTCAACAAAACAACACTCATCGGTAGTATAGCCAGTTTGGGGATTTTATGGGGCATGACATCACAAGAAGCGATCGCCCAAACACAACATTCGACACACTCATCTACAACAGTCCAAACCAATCAATTTCAACGTCTTGAACAACCATTAGGGAACAAATTAGCCGTTACCCTCGGCGGATTGGGATTAATAAGCTTAGAAATTTGGTGGTTTTTGCTGAGTAAACCCAAGTCACACCAACCAGTTACCACAGATGGGAAGATTCAGGAAGTAAGCATCATCCGTGATGAAGGATATGAACCAAATCGAAATTTTATTACAAGCAGGAAAACCGGTCAGACTGACATTTGAACGCAATTCTTTTGATGCTTGACTCTCCAGTTTAATGGAGAGTCTAGTATAAAGTCAGTAATCATCATCTTGCTGAGAGTTTAGATCAGTATGTTAGCCCAAGCAGAAGCCAAACAAATTGGTGTAGTTGCCAAGGAAAGCGGTGTACCCATTAAAACCATCCGCTACTATGAAGAACTGGGTCTACTCAAATCATCAGGCAGAACGGAAGGTGGATTTAGATTATTTAACGCTGACGTTTTGGAGAGATTGCACTTCATTAAACGCGCTCAAAGCTTAGGGTTAAGTTTGTCAGAAATTAAAGAATTCTTAGATGTTTATGATAGTGGGCAATTACCTTGCGACCATATAAAAGTAAAATTAGAAGATAAGGTAAAAGCTATTGATGAGCAAATTCAGCAATTGCTGATTTTGAGACAAGAATTATCAGGATTACTCTCTGGTTGGGAAATCAAGTCTGATCATGATCCTTCCGCTATATGTCCAATTATTGAAAGTGAATCATCTTGATTTCCATAACTTTTGTGTTCGTTATACCGTTTTTTGATGTAGCTTGCCATAGCCATAGATACACTTTATTCTGTACTGTAGAGACGTTGTATAAAACGTCTCTAGATCATTTATTCGGCTCAACTTTATAGGGAATTGGTATTAGATTTTTCTCTACATCAAATTGGATTCCTGTGAGTTAAGGATTACTGCTTAGAAATTATACTAATTTCCTTTGTAGACATCCGGTAATCTCCACCAAGGAACATTCGGATGTTCATGATGTTCTTTGTGATAGCCAAAATGGTAACAAGCTATAAATGACCAAAAAGTAGGTAATGGGATACTTCTTGTCTGATGTACACTGGTATATCCTTCCTCAAGCCTTCTGTGGGGTAGGAATGTGCCGAAATAAAATAACTGTATCGAACTAAAAATAGATGGTATTACCCAAAATATAATTAAATTAGCATCAGCTATATCAAAAATGTATCTAGGAACAATATATGCACATATCAATCCTAGATGTTGTTGCCAACTCCAGTAGGATTTTACAAAGTTAAAATACCAAGCAAAAAAGTTTTGATATTGATTTTCATAAAAATCAGGGTCATCTTCAGTGCTAGAATAGCGGTGATGTAAGCCATGTTTTCTTAATAGCTCTTGATAAGAAAATAAGGCGTAAAATAGCACGCATATTCTACCTATCCAATTGTTGACTTTGGGATTTTGAGGAAAAACTACACCGTGCATGGCATCATGGGCAGTAATGAATAATCCTGTATATAAAAATGTCTGCCAAACCACAGCTAGAGCGATTAATAGAATTTGAGTTTTAGCAATATCTAAAGACAATAATATAACTAGACTTGTTGACCACAATCCTAAAATAAGGCAAGCAATAAAAATTCCGTTATTAGTATCCGTTATTGGGGTATTTATATCAAAGTTTGTCATTCGCGTTAGTGGAGATATTCTATTAAATTTAATGTCAGGATTCAGGTCTAACATTGAGTACAAAAAACAATGGGAGACTCATAGTAATATCAAATGCACCTGCTTTCCCCCTCTTTTACAGGGGTGGAAAGCAGGTGATGAGATGGAACATCCTCTAAGTTACATCAAATTTTCTGACTTGCCATTTGTTCCTCAGAAACCCAGCCACAGTGGAAACCATAGGGTACACGCTGAGGTAGCATAATTCTTGCTACAGGCTCCGAGTTGATGTTTTGTGCATTGAGAATTAGTAATTCTGACTTGTTGGTAATCGTATCGTGAATATAAGTAATCACCCAACCATCATCTTCAACAGTCGCTCCAGGACGAGGCGCAAATACACATTCACCGCCAAAACGCCCTCTACCAAAGAAATAGCTTTCAGCTGTATCTTTTTCTAAATCATATTTTCTCACACAATCAAACAGGGGTCTACCAGCATAAATTGCCGCTTGTCCGGCGTAAATATAACGCATTTTACGCCCCATGAAATTATCATTGATGCGGGGAAATTCTGTAATTTGATCATCAAGCAATTTTTCGGTGACAACTCCCGTTTTGAGGTTAATCCGCCAACGACACATTTTTGCTATTTCACAATCAGAACTCTGTCCCAGTTCTGTAGAGTCACTAGGGATTAACAAATTAGTAGAAGGCATCCGCAAGCCTAGCAGAACTATCTCATCTCCTTCTTCGTAGGCATTAGCAGTATGATAAACCATACAAGTTGGGATCTCAAACCAGCGTATAGATTTATTGTTGCCATGACGTGGAATAATCCCAATACGACTTTTTTTGTTCCTATCAAAAAGTAGAGGAATTTCGCCTTTCATCACTTTTCCGATTTGGAAGAGGAAGGGCAAATCTAGGAATACTGAGTAATGTTCAGTGATGGCAAAGTCGTGCATCATGATGGGATTTGGTAAATCTATCGCCTCAATGCGATTAATTTCACCTTCTGCTGTGACTACACCGTAGTAGAGGTAAGGTGGAGTTATGTAAGAACAGCCGAAAAATATCATTTCTCCCGTGACGGGATCTACTTTAGGATGCGCTGTAAAAGAACAGGTGAGTTTATCTTTAAAAGTATAAGTACCAACGGTTTCTAAATCTGGAACTCGAATCTGATGGGGTAATCCTGCTTCAAACAATGTCAAGAGTTTACCAGCGTGCCAAATTACAGATGTATTGGCAGAATTTTTCATCATAATTCCATAGGGAGAGTCAAACCTGGGGATATTCAGTAAACCTGGCCAGATTGCTTTCCCTTCTTTTTTTTCAATTTTCAGCGTCTCAGTCTGAACGTAGCGATTACGATAACTAGCTTGACCATTTTTGATATTTACCCCATGTAACATCCCATCACCATCAAACCAGTGATACAGCCCAACAGGGAAAAATTGAGGATTAGGCGAAATACGTAAAAATAGACCTGATAATTCTTGGGGAATTTGACCAATTACTGGTAAATTATCGGCGGTAATTTCCTCTTGGACTGGAGCAAAGTTATCTTGTAAAAATGACCTAGATAAAGTAGTTTGTAATCCTCTCATTTCTGGAGGTTCAATTGTGTCAACTAACTTATTGATAACGTTGAAAGGTATTTCTGATAAAAAGCCTTTTTTCTGTACTGCTTGGCTGGTTTTAAGTTTTGGTGTAGCCACTTTCGCCATGAATTGAGGGTCGAGAAAAGCACTTGCTAGGCGTTGCTTGAGAGCGATTTGACGAGCTTCTCTTTTGGGTATGCTTGCTAAAAATTCTGTTTCAATACCTTCGACTACAGAATCAAGAGCAACTAGTATTTCTAGTGATTGACATAGTTCATCATAATCTTCATCACTAGGATTAGTACCTAAATATGCTTGTAAGTAGGCGTAAGCTTCCTGTGGCTCGACTGGTTTCCCTGCTAATAAAGTTTGGATTTCTGGATCATCTGCTAGTCCTTTTTGATGTGCTACTTGCTGTAAATATAGTTTTTCTCCTGGTTCGAGAACTCCATCTAACCAAGCCACACCAAAGAGAACTTTTAACAATTGTTGATCATCTTTAATTTGGTTAATCAAAGCTGATTTAGGAATCCCTATTTCAAAGTTTTCATGACGCTTGGCTCCATGACGAACATTTTTTTCGCCGTTATATAAAGTATTGATGCGATCGCCTGTTTTGATCACAATATATACATCTGGTTCACCTTCAAATAATTCTTTGAAGTCTTTTTCAGTGTAATTTATTTCAAATTTGCCCTGGCTATCTGTTATTGTCTCCCCTAAATTATCATCCTTAAGTAAGTCCTTATCAAAAGCTTGAATAAGTAGATTGGGCATTCCTAAACCGGTTTCAGCCTCGTACACCTTGCCAGTAATTTTATATGACATTGACTATTTCCCTGCTGAAATTATGAAACACTACTTCGCAAAAATTTAGAAAATAGCTTATCCCAGATAAACGAAATAATTTTACAAAAATGATTGCGAAAAATTTTTCAGTGATTTAGTGTATATCAGTAATTTAATGTAGGGACAATAACATTTAAGTCAGTTAAGACAGTTAAGATATTTAATTATCTATTATTAAATATTCAAATATGATTCAAATGAATTTATAATTTATTTCTATATAAAATGGCGTGAATAAAACTGCTATAAAATATGGCTTTAGGGAAAGTGCGATCGCATCCCTAAAACATGGATAAAGTCGAGTTTAGTGTGAGAACCTAAACATCGACTGATAAATGAATAAACATCACCAGCCGAGCAGCCTTCAAGCAAGTATTGGTACAGTGATATTTATAAACCCTGAAAATACTTTTTGCGAAATTTATTTTTAATTCTCTGGATAGATAGATTCAATAAACGCCCTCTAGTTAAACTGGGAATATTACCAGGATAATTTTTTTTGTGGTCAAAAAATGCGTTTAATTCCTCAAGAATTACTTGCCAACGCTTAATAATATTTTCTGGTCGATATTCAGCAAAAAATTCTTCGGATAATTTAGGTGATATAGCAGAATTTATCACTTTTAAAATTCTATCAACATCATATTCTTGGGAATATCCAGCTATTTTATAGCAATTAAATCCAGGGTCTAAATAATCTGAAAGTCCACCATTAATACTAGAAAAAACTTGACAACCACAAGCCATTGCTTCCATTGGTTGCAAACCAAAACCTTCACTAACATTCTGTTGCGCCCAGTATTCCGCCGAATCGTAAAGATAAACTTTAGCCCGATTAAATAATTCTGGCAAATCTTCTACATAGGAATCAACTACCTGGACTTGACATTTTTGTTGTAAAGCCGGAATCAGTTGTTTGAGTAAATATTCTGAAGATTTTCTAGCTTGCACTAAAACATCAATATCTCGTTCTAAGTGCAAGTTTTTAAATTCATAACTAATTTCATTTGGTAAGTAATAAATGAGAGAATTAGGTGCTTTTTGTCCCCAGTATCCCAGGGTATTCCGGCTGACAGTAATAATCGGGATACTAGCAGGTAAACTAAATTTATAACCTGCACTATGGGCATGATAAACAACATTGTGTTGCTGGAGTTTCTTTGCTAATTGAGCGATATCAAATCCCCAGCTAATCACAAAAATGGCGTTATCTAAATTTGGCTCTTGTAGTAAGTCATCTAAAAAGGGTTTATCTGGTTCTCGTTGGCGATAAGTCACCACTTCAGCAATACAGACTTGTTGAGCCAGTTTAAACGCTTTCAACTCCGCCCACAACCCACCACAAGCAAATTTGCCCCCAGTTCCAGGAACTAAAAAGTAAAGTTTTCGCATTACACTAATTCAATCTTCCGTTACCTTCTATCTTTTACTTTCTATCTTTTGCCTTTTACCTTTTACCTTTTCCCTTTTACCTTTTCCCTACTCTCGCCAGTTTACTTTGACAAAATGACCTTGACGACCCCACATATCACGGGAGATTGTAATATTTTCTACAGCTAAGTTAAAGGGAATAGCAGTGGTAAGATATTTTTGAGCGATCGCACCCAAATCAGGAGCCAGTTCTGAGGCTGTAGTTGCTGCCAAGCCTAACCCTATCAATTGCTCTATCGGTCGGAATGGTAACATCAAATTTACACCCACCGCTAGGCTAGCAGTCAATAACATCGCTACCGACAAATTTGTCCCGCAACGGGGATGTACAGCCAAATCCCATTCACCGTGAGTCAGACGGTGAAGAGCCAGAGTTACTGCGCGACGCAAATCACTGATATTCACTTCACCATAGAGATAAAACCCTTGGTCTGTAGATAACCCACCCAATAACTCGTCATCAAGTTGAATCTTGCTTGGTCTACCGGTAGGAGAATGAGTATTTTTGACTTCGCTTAACACCCAAACCGTAGCGTGTTCTAACGCATGGACTTGACGCAGCATTAAAATCTCTTTCAACCCAGGGACAAAAGATAGCTGCTGAAGTAAATCAGCATCTTGTCTGGGTTGAGGGGTTGCAAAATCAAAACTCAAAAAATCAAAGGGAGACGAACTACCAACAGAAGAAGCAGAAGTATTCATAAAAACACCGCTCCCCATAATGATGGAGCAATATAGATTTCTTACCAATGTAGCGTCTGAGGCAAAGGATTGTTGCTAAATTTTGTTGATGATTGTCTCAATATCTTTTGACAATTCCAACCCTCCCACTCACGCGACTACACAGCAGCGAAATTATAGAAGAAACTCTTTTTCTTCCCCTAAACCCCCACACCCCTAAACCCTTACACCCCTAAACCCTTACACCCCTAATAAATTTTGATATGCCAAAATTACCCGTTAGTACAGTTAGTTACAAAACTGTACCAACGGGGGAAAATAGCCACCCACAATAACTAAACAGCCAAGTTTTACCTTCTGCTAGATTTTGACTTGTGTGAGACTTGCGCTAGAGATTCACAAAATATTGCGTGAGGAGAAAACAATAAGTAGTCAAAATCAGCCTTGCTGTAGCCAGACGAAATTAATTGCCATGCTAGATGCACTTGAGAGCGTCTGCAATCGGTTTATTCGTCTGGGGTTGGTAGAGGACAACAATTGACATCATTCAAGCAGACTTTACCCCACTGTAAAGCCCAGCGAACGAGAGCCACTCGGTTTTCAGTTCGGGTTTTGTCGAGAATGTTGCTGATATGGTTATCAACTGTGCGCTTGCTAATTTCCAGTTTCGCTGCAATTTCTTGGTTAGTTAAGCCAGCGGCCACTAAGTCGATAATTTGCAGTTCTCTGTCTGACAGACTAACAGGGGTCTGAGACTCGCCACCAGCCATGAGTTTTTCTATCCTCCCTTGGTATATGTACTTAATCACTCTTCTTAATTCTAGAAGATTCTTTTGGCTGTAGGCATTTCAAGTGTTAGCTGCAATACGATTGACAATATTTTTTTCCTTTTTGAGTTTGACGATAATTTCGCCAATTCTACAGCACTTATATTAAATAGCACTACTTTTTTAATTAAAAATACTGCATTACCCTTGTCAGTAAATACGTAGCTTAACTAACATAAGGTTTTTTATTATACATATTCTTCGTTTCTTTTGCCTTTTGCCTTTATCCCCAATCCCTTTTAGCAAGAACACGGCAAAAATCTAGAATGAGATTGCAGTCCTTTTGTAAGGCTAAGATTGAGATGAGTAGTCCCCGTGTTTTGTGCCTTGGTGAAATTTTATTTGATTGTTTAGCTGATCAGTTAGGGCTAACGCTGGAAGAAGTGCAATCATGGACTCCTTACCCTGGTGGCGCGCCAGCGAATGTGGCCTGTGCTTTGGTGAAGTTGGGAACTCCTACTGGATTTGTGGGTTGTGTGGGAGAAGACGAACCAGGTAATGCACTAGTACAGCTATTACAAGAAGTAGGCGTAGATACAACGGGTATACAGCGTCATCCTAGTGCGCCAACACGCCAAGTTTATGTGGTGAGAAGTTTAACTGGCGATCGCACTTTTGCTGGCTTTGGTAA
Source organism: Nostoc sp. CENA543 (assembly GCF_002896875.1). Lineage (GTDB taxonomy): Bacteria > Cyanobacteriota > Cyanobacteriia > Cyanobacteriales > Nostocaceae > Trichormus. The sequence goes on along the minus strand of NZ_CP023278.1, from coordinate 6,837,566 downwards.
ATATGACACTTCAGAATTCGCTGACACACGCTTACAAGCCAAGCAATTACCAGAGTCACTGTTCCGAGATGCAGAGTTTCTGGTTTTAGGTACTTTGGAATTAGCCTATCCTGAAAGTGAAAAAGCCATCAATCGCGCTTTAGCTCTGGCTGAACAGTATGATTTAAAGATTGTGCTAGATGTGAATTGGCGGCCAGTCTTTTGGCAAGATGAAAATATCGCACGCCAAAAAATCAACGATACATTTAAACGCGTCGATTTCCTAAAACTCTCCAAGGAAGAGGCAGAATGGCTATTTGATACTGCTGACCCTGGTGCAATCACTTACCGTCTAGGCTCAATTGAAGGGGTATTAGTGACAGACGGTGAGCATGGTTGCGCCTATTGCTTGGGTGAAAATGAAGGTAAATTACCTGCTTTTGACGTTCCTGTGGCTGATACTACTGGCGCAGGTGATAGCTTTTTAGCCGGATTTATCCATCAACTCAGTCAAAAAGGTATCCATAGCCTTGGTGATGCTGATACCGTCAAAAGTATTATTACTTACGCCAGTGCAGTGGGTGCATTAACTACTACCAAACCAGGCGCGATCGCTTCTCAACCTACTCCGGCTGAAGTCGAATCTTTTCTTAAGGATAAGAAATAGTTAACCCTCCGAATTTTAGATTTTGGATTTTGGATTTTGGATTTTGAATTTTTTGGGTACAAGCTCCAAGAAAAATCTAAAATCCAAAATTAGTTGATTGTTCACTCATGATCTACAAATACTGTAAGTGTATGGACTTACAGTATTTTTTTGTTTAAGGTATTGATTTACTTACTTATATATGCAATACTCTGAGAGTAAGCTTAATCTACGGCAAGTCAATCAAATTACTGTAATTTAATTTCTTTGTATTTGACATTGAAGTATTCCTGTGCGGTTGTCTCCTAATTATTACTAGTAGTAGATGGGTATATATATCCATCTACTAATTTATTACCAACTTCACTCGTTCATCATGGGGAGAGTGTATATTTATGAAACAAAAATCTTCGGACAACGAACTAAATGAATTTTTATACAATCGTAGTCCTTATTATGGGCAGATTAGCCCCGAATACATAAGTTTTAACCATCAATTGCAAGATTTTTCTCAAAGAGTCAACTATATATGTAGTTTACAAACTGGGGGAAAAATATCTTTGGATGATGCTTATCAACAAATCAAATCGCTTTGGAAAAAACTCAAAATTGCTCGACAAGTTTTAAACATTAAATAAGAACTAAAAACACATATTTATATTGAATATTTCTATGTTCAGTCATAAATCATCCCCAACCACCCCTGTAGATAGCCGGATTCGGATACCCCAACATTATCGACAACAACCGATAATTTCGCGGTTAATATCACGCTATGGTGTGACTGTGAATATTAAAGCAGCAATGTTGGCAGCAGATGAAAATTACGGTTGGTTTGACTTAGAACTGCAAGGAAATTCCGAAAAGATTTGTAATAGTCTGCTGTATTTACAAAATTTGGGAGTCGATTTAATCGAACTGGGTATTGCTGGTAATGTACAACATAAGTTGAGTTATCAAGAGTTTCCTGACTCACCATCTCAGATTAATCAACAACAGTCTCCGCCATCTATCATGACTACAGGTACTCCTGTTTACCAAAGTTATGGAGATTATATTGGACAATCTCACCGTCTGCGGTTACAACTCTGTATTTTGAAGGATTATTATCAGACACCAGTGATTTTTGAATTAGTTTCTCGCTTCAGCATCACTGTCAACATTATTGCGGCATCACTATCAGCTAATCAGCAAAATGATGGTTGGTTTGATTTAGATTTATGGGGTAAACCACAACAACTGTTTGCCTGCTTTAATTATTTGAAAGAACTGAATTTACCTCTGTGGTTAGACGCTTCTTCTCTACATGGAGATATTATTTGGATTTAGATATAACTAATAGTTTCGTCTAAACTTGGCACATCTACCCAAGTTGAATTCTGATGAGATTGATGGGATAAATCCATTAATAATTGTGAGTACACACCTTCTTTTAACGATGGAATTGTTTGCTGTTGAGTATCAATTCCTTGTACCCACTGATTAACTACTCTCAAAAATGCACAAATGCGTCCATCAGCGTAGTTTTGGGGAAATAAAAATCTTTGGGGAATTTCGATTTCTTCTAGGGGTTTACCTGCCTGAGAACCCCAAACTTTAAACCCATGTATGTAATCTTTTTGGTTATCACTGCCTATAACTAGAGTACCGCGATCGCCATATACTTCTACCCAATGAGTACGGGAAGCATGAACCACTGCGCTAATCGCAACTTGACAGGGTGTGCCATTAGCTAATTCTAAGGAGATGAGACAGGTATCATCGGTTTCTACAGGTTTTAATTCCCCAGTCGCAGGTTCAACCCGTGCGGGAATGGCTGTAGTTAAATGGGCGTTTAATCTTTTGACTGCACCAAATAGCCAATAGATATAATCAAACGCATGAGAACCCAAAGAACCCAACGCACCGCCACCTTTTTCTTGAGACGAATACCAATTCCAAGGGCGGGAAGTGTCAGCACGGGAAGAACCCAACCAATCAATTTTAATTAAGCGTGGGTTGCCAACGTAACCTGATGTTAATAATTCTGCAAAAAATTGCCATGCGGGAACAAAACGAAATTCAAAATCTACTGTGGCGATGAGATTTTTTTGTTGGGCTAATTGATATAGTTCTTTAGCTTCGGTGACGTTTAAAGTTACTGGTTTTTCTAGTAGTAAATGTTTGCCTGCTTGTAATACTTGTTTTGCCATTTCGTAGTGCAGAAATGGTGGTGTGGAAATGCTGACTGCTTGGACTTTTGGTAAAGCGAGAATATCTGTAAGTGTGTCGCAGGCTTGGGGGATGTTATTTGCTGCGGCGATGGTTTGGGCTTTATTAATATCGCGGTGATAAATCGCAGTTATTTCTGTGCGATGATGGGCTTGAAATGCAGGGATGTGGACTTTTTGACCGAATCCTGTCCCAACAATTGCTACACCTATTTTATTTTTTAGTTCCATGAATTCTACTAGTTAGAAATTTATGCTGAGTATCATAGAAGTATGATTATCTCACGCAAAGGCGCAAAGACGCAAAGGGACAAAGGAGGAGGAAAAGGAATTTACCTTAAGATTCTCATGGTGCAGGGATAGCGGTAATGTTCGCCGTTGTATGCTTTGGTGGCGGCAAATGTGACTAGGAATAATTGGATTAAAAATAGGGCAATAATAAAGGTCATCCAAATAAATAATAAGCTGTCTAAAACTGTGTCTACTTGATTAATTGCACCGTTAGTAGTTACTGCTATACCACAACTAGCCAGCACTAGCAACAGAGAAATCATGATGACAACGACAATATAAAACGTTAAGGTAATTTGAAAATTTAATGATTCTCTACCTTGAAAGTCTACCCAAGGATATTTAATTTTTCTCAGTCGCCAAATCATTAAAGGGGCGGCGATGTTCAATGGTAAAAATAAAGGAATACCGATTAAAATTAAACCAAATAATAGTATCCAAGCTAACAATGCTGAGAGATGACACAACATAGCCCAGATCCGCATTTGTTGGTTGTGTTTTTCTCCCATAGCTCGTAATCTCATGTGGATAGAGAAATGATGTTTATCCACATTATCAATAAAAAAAGCCCCCCAACAGCTTAGAATTTTAAAATTTCTCGGTCATAATTTTCTGGAAGTGGTTCGACTTCCCAAACTATACCTTCGCCAGCTTCGAGGGCGACTTCTACAAAAAGTTGCTCGACGGCGGTTGTAGCTATATCTTCATTGTTGGGGAATGGTTGTAAGTCTTCGGTGAGGAGTCGGAGTTTAAAGCCGCCGGGGATGACTGCGCCAACTGTGGCGTTGCGTAACTCGAACCGCCAAGATGGTGCTTCTGGTTCGCCTTGGGGGGAAATTGAGAGTTCGTAGGTTTGTCCTGCGATCGCTAATCTGCGAGATAATGTGATTCCTGGCTGTACTCCTTCCACACTCCGCGCCCCAGCCGCACTTAATTGTAAGTTCAATCTCCCCCAACCCATCGCCTCGGCTGTCTGGGAAACGCCAGCTTGCAACCATTGCAGCACTGAATGCTGTTCTGGCAAGCCGATGCGGCGTTCATAGAGGTTGGTTCGCCATCCGCTATGTTCTATTAGTCCCCCCCACAATTCAAAAGGGACGGCTAACCGGGGGGTGATGATTTCGGGATTTCCCAAGCGGGTAATTAAGTTTTGGGCTTGGGTGACGGGAAGACTGGGCAAGTTTGCTAGTTGAGTGCGTGTAGCTGTCTGGGAACAAAATTGTAATTCCACAGATAATACACTCATGTCAGTTGTTAAGTCACTCGCATCTAAAGTATAAGTGCGATCGCTGGGATCATATTTCCCCTGAGTTTTCAATTGTGCATGGGTACAGTAACCCCACACCCGCACATAACCCGCATCTGCATCTACTTGCACTGCTAAATAATAATCCCCCACCCAACTTGGTAAATCTACCCACTCTTGAGGTACACGTAATTCGCTTAAATCAATAGTCTCACTGGGAACTAAGATAAATCTGGATACGTCTACACTTACGGCAGTTCCATTTACCAGTTCCCAAATGCTGGCTAGAGAATTGGTAGAAGGCCATACCTTTGCTTGGCGTGTAAAATCTTCTTGCAACCAAGGCAAGACTGCACTCAAGCAATTTTCATTTAAATCAGCTTGATACCAAGCACTAGGATGTGAAAAAGACTGACTAGCAAGATTTTGGCGATAATTAGGGATTTCTAAAATCAAGCCCGTTGAGTCAGCAAAGGTGAAGATGGTGGGGTTAGCAGTCATGGTACATACTCCGGGGGTCAATTCAAAATTCAAAATTCAAAATTCAAAATTCAAAATTCAAAATTTATTCATTAAGAAGATTTTGAATGATTCACCCCTTTGCAAACCGAGGTAAAAATCTATAAATCTTAATAATGAATTTGCGACAGTTTTAGCATGGTTTAGGGTGGCGAGACATTGTAGTAATTCTGTAACCAGTCTTCTATTAATGTACTCATACTCTTGAGTATGTCTGGTGTTAAAGAAATATGCAGTGTATCTTGACTCCAACTGGCTAGCGATCGCAATAAATTCTCCTTGGCTTTACTCAGTCGTCGTGAAACAGTGTACTGTTTGATGTCTAATTGTTGCGCGATCGCATCCTGGTTGGCTTTTTGTCCGTAGTATAAAAGTAAAATTTCTTGCAATTGAGAATCTAATTGAGATACTGCTTTAATTAATGCTTGCTTAACTTCTGTTGTTTGTGAATTCCTTGCCTGCTCTTCTTCTTGGGCAATAATTTCTTGCATTAAAGATGGTTGTTCTGTACCAGGAAGATTATCTAAAATCTCCGAGGAATCATCACCGCCCTTAGTAGCATTTAATGAATCGGGAGTGGGATAAAGATACTTGCGTGCCGCTTTAGCCGCATACAATAACCACTCTTCTACGGTTTTGGGGCTGACTGACGGTGTATTTTGGGCATTGTAGGCTTGAGCGATCGCTTTCCAGGTGGCATCATCTGGGCGGGATAATTGGCGGGAATTCGCCGCTTTTGTCGGAACATACAGAGTTTTGAAGCAATTCCAAGCCTGGATGTAACCGCGAATTTTGCTTAGAGATAATCCAGCATTTTGCAAAGATTCTTCTAACCGCTTTTGGCTGATTTTACGTAACAGACCCCAATCAGTGCAGATATCAACTTCCTGACGTTGGCGGAGTGTTTCCCGAATTGCACTCCCGAAAATAATACTGGCGTAGTTTTTCAGAGTGCTGGATTGACTGGGATTAAAGCCTTTGAGGACTCGATCAACTTGGGCGATCGCCACCTGAAAACAGTCAGAAAGTTTGTACTGTGTACTGGTAAAACTGGCGGCGGTTTTTTGGGAAGTCCAATAACAAGGTTCTTGCAGATAAGCCGTCAGATGTTGCTTGGCTAAAGGTTGAGTTTCTGGTACTTGCCAAAATTTATACCAATACAACGCCCAAAAATATTCCGAAGTTTCCTTGGGAGTTTGCTCAAGACAACTTTGGATGCTGCGACGCAAGCGTGATTCCGCCGCCCACCGACTGAAGCGATCGGCATCAAACTGCACAAAAGTTGAAAAAATTTCAATAATGCTTTGCCGAGGTTGCATAAGAAACTAGAGGCCGACCTAATAGGACAACAGAAGGTGTTTAACAACACCTCAACAAACTTTACTACATCCAACAAGTATCATGTTTCGCTTAGGACTTAAATCTTTAACACTAGGTAGTATGGTAGCCTTAACTACGGCAACTACTGCACTCGCCCAAGTACCAATAGTACAAGATTTACAATTAGCTCCAGCAAAAAGTTTTAGTTGTGGGCCTCATCTTCGTACTTATGTCGTTAGATCCCTCAATAATCGTCAAGGCTTTGGTATTCGTTGCGTCAAATTTAGCGAAGGTAAACCGGGGACAAAAATTCCTCGATTAGCATGGTACGGTGAAGGAAATTGGGGAGGAACAACTTACCGCCACGTCGGACAAGCCATCTACCAAGGTAGTATCCTTGTCGGTTTTGCATCAGATATGCACGGTAACGGTGAAGGCTTTAACGGTAACTTCCCAGGGAATTTACGAGTGCAAGTTTTTGGCGGTGGTGCAGCCATTCGCGTTACTGGTGCGTGGAATGAAGAATGGCGATTAGTTAACAGCACTAACTACAGTCCTTTACCTAGACCAACAACTTGTGGCGGATATTTTGATCAATACCAAGTTTCTGACCTGTCAGACAGTCGCAATGGTGATGGTTTGCGTTGTGTTTTACGTGTAGGACTAAAAAACACCACTTGGTTTGGTAATGGTAATTGGGGAGGTGGTACCTACTCCCATTTAGGAACGCGTTCCTTTAATGGTTATGGTGCGGGGGATATTTGCGGTACTAAATTCGGCTCGTTTTGTAATAACTTTGCTTGGGGTTCATTAAAGTTAAAACTTGTTCCTGGTGGTATTGATGTCACAGGTGCGTGGAATGAAAAGTGGCGTTAATTAAGTGATTTTCTCTCCTGCTATATTTAGCAACTCTAGTGATCATGGTTGTGATGTTGAGATATATTTAACAATTGTTGCATGGTAGTTTGCAATTGTTTGAGTTTCACTGGTTTAGCCATATATTCGTCTGCTCCAGCCTCAAGACAACGTTCGCGATCGCTGGACATAGCTAAAGCCGTCAGGGCAATAATAGGAATATGAGCTAGTTGACTATCTTGACGGATGCGTTTAATCGCTTCTACACCGTCTAATCCTGGCATTTGAATATCCATGAGGATGATATCAGGGTGTTGACTTTGGGCTATGGCGATCGCATCTTCGCCATCTTGCGCCACAATCAACCGGAAGCCTTTAGCTGTCAGATAGTAAGAAATCGCCAGGACATTGGCTTCATTATCTTCAGCTAACAACACTAAAGGATGATCGGTTTCTGGTTCTGGTGCATCTGTTGCTGCTGTTGCTAGCAGTTCTGATGCAGGATTCTGATCTGACAAAGAATTTTCCATTGCCAAACAAGTGCGAGGTAGATAGACGGTAAAACAACTGCCCTTTCCCAGTTCGCTCCGTACAATCACTGAACCACCATGTAATTCGGCAATTTGCCTCACCAAAGTTAGTCCTAAACCGGTGCCTTCATAGTGGCGGTTGAGTTTACTGTCAACTTGAACGAAGGGTTGAAACAGTTTATCTTGAAAAGATTTCGGGATACCAATGCCAGTATCGCTCACTGAAAAATACAGGAATTCCTCATCAGGTGATGGTTGATTACCTGCAAAGACAACATCAACCTCTAAGTCCGGTAATGCTAGAGTCCCAAAACGAACCTCCAGAGTCACTTGTCCACCCATAGGGGTGAATTTGACGGCGTTAGAGAGGAGATTCAGAAGTAACTGACGCATCCTCTGTTCGTCTACAGTAATATACTCGTAGTTACTTGATTGAATAGTTGATAGTTGAATTTCTTTTTTGATTGCTTGTTGTCTGACCAATGCCACACTAGACTCAAAAAGATGTGCAATGGAAACAGTAGAAATTTCCAATTCTAGACAACCAGTTTCGATTTGAGAAACATCCAAAATATCGTTAATGACTGCTAAAAGGTGTCGTCCACTATTTTCGATGAGTAATATAGAATTTTCTTGACCTGCGTTCAGTGTCCCAAAGGCTTTTTCTAGCAGCACTTCGCAACTACCAAGAATCACATTTAGGGGAGTCCGCAGTTCATGACTCATATTGGCCAGAAATTCGCTCTTGGCTTGGTTAGCAGACTCCGCCTGACTTTTGGCAACCGCTAATTCAAAGGTACGTTCTGCCACCCGTAATTCTAAATTTTCCCGATCTAATTTTAGTCGCTCGGCCATAGTGTTAAAAGTCTGGGCGAGAATCCCGACTTCATTTTGCGTAATCACTGGGACATATTGATTTAAATCTCCCTGAGTTAAACGTTCAGCCGCCTGACTAATGTTTTGAATCGGTTCAGTAATCTGTCGAGACAGGAAGTAAATAGCCAACATTAACAGAAAAGAAGTAACACAACCGAACACTGCAAAGCTTAATCCTAAGCGATCAGCAGGCTCAAAAGCTTTCCTATGGCTGATTTCGGCAATGAATCCTACACTATACTTAGGCAACCAACGATACACACCGATGACAAACACACCATATTGGTTATCGTAAGAAGCCATACCATTTTGTTGAGCGATCGCGCGCTTGATAGCTTCACTTTTGAGTGGTAAATCTGAAGGTAACTTCTTCCCCTTGTGAAACTTATCAGCCGCCGTGTTGAGAAAAGCAACGGCATTTAGGTTAGATTCTCCTACTAAATAAATGGCTGGAGTTTCGCTATTAATGGTGCTTTCCAACAACAGATTTTGCAGTTCTGTGAGACTCAGATCAATTACCAAAGCCCCCATCTGAGTCCCGGAACTATCTTTTAAAGGAGTCGCGATCGTGATGGCTGGTTTTCGCTGTTGATTTAAATAAAAATTCGGTGTAATGGAAGTTAAATTTTCTTGTGTAAGATAAGTAATAGGATAGCCTAAAGGTAAATATTGCTCATCTTGAGTTGAAGAACTTGAACAGAAAACTATATAGCCACTATTTTCCGTAATGCAAATACTGCGGAGATTCGGCTTAACGAGCGTTGTTTGATGCAGGTACTTTTGTAAGCGATCATAAGCTATTGTTCGAGCCTGGGAATTTTGCCGTTCGATTAATTTTGGTACAGCCTCGCGAATTTCAGTTTGCTGTGCCAAGTGAAGGACATCACGCAATTGATTGTTAACCCAATAGTCCAACTCTTTAGATTTGAAATCTAAGGAATTATTGAGGCGGCTGACGACTTCCCCTTGTAAATTGTAGCGGGAATAGCAGGAAGCACTAACAGCAACTAATACGGTCGTAATCCAAGAAATAACAGAAAATCGATAGACTAATTGATACAGTAAACTTTTACGATTCCAAATGCTCATAGTTTGTTCTCGAATCGTTCCCAAATTTTGCGGATCTGCCTAATACCCCAATCAGCAGCTTGGGTGGGTGAAGCCTGATTTTTCAGTGTTTTCTGAATGATTTGCGCCCAAAGTTGTTGCATATAAATCTGACTGAAGACCGGGTGTAACTTGTCATCTTCTGGTAGTCGAGAGCGATTGTAGATAGCTAGATCTGCTGTTGAATGAGGATCAGAAGTATCTTGCCAAAGAGGATTGTTTAACAGTTGTGGCATGGTTGGTAAAATTCGGCCATTAAATCCGTTAACTAGTCGCTGGAGATTATCTGGTTTGAGTAAATATTGCAGAAACTCCCAGGTTTGTTGAGATTGTCGCTGGTGTTTGAGAGCAATAATCTGATTGAGGACTCTAGGAGCTTGCAAAGTTGTACCGTCAAGTTTTTGGGGATAGTCTGCTAACGTACCAATATTTCGGTATCGCTGTGCAGCATTGCGGTTATATTGACTATTTTCTAATTTTTGTGACCTAGGAATAGATAAAGTCATGTTAAGAGTCATCAAGATTTTACGGTTGAGAAAAGCAATATTATTGCCTGAACCTGACCATTCAATGGTATCTGGCGGCACATATCCCTGCCGATAAAATTCGACGAATTCAGTAAGAACATTGATTAAATTCTTTCGGTTACTGGCATCTGCTATAACCAATCCTTGTGCATGGGTGGCGATCGCTACATTATGAGCATCCAAGAACAGCTCAAAGGCGGCAATAGTGTCGAAGCCGTTTGCAGACATACACAAACCCAAACCGTATAAATCTTGATGTTGACGCGATGGGATTAAGCAAGTCAGACAGATCAAGCAGTTTATCTTCCCATGCCAGTATAGGTGCAATAATTTGATTAAAAGTAATTGAAAATACAATATCAGGAGTATTTACATTATAAGGATTCTTCCAGGCTTCTAATAATGATTGTTCAATAAAATCATCGGAAACCAACTTTAAATTCACTTTTCTGCCTGTATTTTGCTGCCATTCTGCCACTAGTTCCAAAATACATTGATTCTCTTCAGCTAAATATCCCCGTTCCCAGAGATTGGGGACTGGGGACTGGGTACTAGGGACTGGGTACTGGGATTTTTACTCATTACTCATTACTCATTACTCATTACTCATTACTCATTACTCATTACTCATTACTCATTACTCATTACTCATTACTCATTACTCATTACTCATTACTCATTACTCATTACTCATTACTCATTACTCATTACTCATTACTCAGCACTCATCACTCACCACTCATTACCCATTTCAGCACAAACCCCCAGATTAAATCTGTGGGGTCGGCAATTATGAATTCGATGTTACTGATGAGATAACTTTGATTTAGATAAAACCTGTTCCTTTCCCTCTAACATCATCTTTTTCAGTTAATTCGCCTTCTTTGTCTTCATTAACTTCTGCTAACTCTTCCATTCTATTAGCAGTGTCTTTTTCGGTTACAGCAGCAGCATCTCCTGGAACTTCATAATACATTTCCGGCTCGATAGCATAGTTATTTAATAACCCTTCTTTGTCTACTGTATAGCCATCTGTAGTGCGGATACTTTGAGCATCTGTTTGATCATCTGTAGGCGCGTCTGCTTCTCTTTCTTCTGTGGGGAGTGTTTTGTATAAATCTCCTTCTCTTTCTCTACGAGCAGCAGTTTCCGCAGGTACAATGCCTCTATCGTAGGTATCTACTTCTACACGCTCATGTGAATCAATTGCTCTATTTTGTTCATTAGTCATAAATCTATCCTCGTTAAAAAGATTGTTAAAACTTCGAGAACTAGATTATGCTTTTGCCAACTATAAATCTACTATCTTTAGTATTGATCACTAGACAAATATGTATCATTCTTTTCTATCTTGAGAGATATATAGGAATCCTACTTAATTATTGAAATTATTGGCGTAGGTAGGGAACTCTTAACAGGGAACGGGAAAATAAGTAACAGAGGTGTACTGAGTTTTTTCAGGAATCAAATATGAGTCCTATAGAGTTGTAGTAATTTTTGAAAACTTACTTAATAACTAGTATTAATTGTATTCAGGAAAAAACCCAGTTGATTCATCAAGCTGGGTTTCTGAATTGAAGCTATAGGTAAGAAATTCAGGTGATAGTATTTTTATGATTATGATTCCTGAATTTTCATTAGAATTTAATTACCGAAAAACTGGTTTTTCAGTGTGTTAATTTCCGAGAATAGCTCTTGGCGAGTGGAAGATTTAATGAGATAACGGAAAACAAACCAACCGGAATAACTAATGCCAATTACTTCAAAAATGGGTGATAATAGAGGGATATCGTTGATGGCATCAATCAAGGCCAGTAATACCCTTAATGTCACTACCACTGATAAGATAATTAAGGCAGTGATTATGGGTTGTTTATATTGTTGATAGAAACTTCCTAAATAATCAGGTAGCTTTCCTAAAGTGTCAGCTACTTGTTTGGCTGTTTGCTGCCACTCAGCATTAGTATTACTAGCTGACGGGAGCTTTTGGATCTGACCATTCTCAGGGCTAGCTAGTGCGATCGCGCCTTGTGGTAGAGTGGCATTTAAGGATTCCGCTTGTTGTTGTTCGGTTTCCATAGTTCTTCTATTTTGGTAATCAAAACAATTATTCTAAGTGAGCATGATGTAAATAAACATAATCATGAGCGTTGTCAAATGTCAATCAAGATAAGTCAGTAGCTGGGTTAACTACTGACTATTTTAATGATTAGCTATATTTATTTACACTTGCTTACTTTCGGCAAGTTTGCACTGAGTCAGTTTAGCTGTTTGGTGGCGCGACGGTAGCATTAACGACTACCTGTGTAACACCCTTAATTTCTTTCGCCAATGGTTCAATTTTAGCTAACTGCTCTTGGTTGTTCACGGTTCCTGAAACCGTCACCGTACCATCTTCCTTGGCATTAACTGTTAATTGACCATTAGGGATGTTAGCCTCTAGTTTTGACCGCACTTCACTAGCCAGATCTCCTTCGGCTCTTTCTCTATCTCCACCAGTCGCATTATTACGCTGTTCACGGGCGCGAATATCTTCGTTCAGTTGTCTCCTGCGGAGTTCACTTTGCGCGTCTTGTTGAGCTTCTTGTGTCACCTGTGCAGTGGGTGCTGTTGGTTGTTCGTCTGGTGCGGGTGCAGTTACAGTTGTTTTGGCTGTATCTTGACAAGCTGCTGCACCAACTACTAGAACACAACTAATGATAAAAGGAGTTAACTTCTTCATGTCTTTACTTCTGGATGTGAATTTGGGGAATGGGTATTGGGGATTGGGGATTGGGTAATGGGGGCTGGGGAATGAGTGGAAACTGTAAAATCACCCGGAAACCCTTGTAAAATAACAATTCTTTAATTTTGAATTTTGAATTGGTATTACGCCCCTCTCCCATGTTTTAGTTAGATTTGTCCTTCTCGATGGTCGATAATTACTACCGCAGGATCTTGACGATCGCCTGTAACTGGGTAGTCAGTCCGCACGATGTCTTCGTTTCTGGAGCGATTCAAGTCTTGATAGTGGTGTTCTCTATCTACATCAGTGGCATCAAACACGGCGAACTCTTCAATACCTCGATGTCTGAGAATAGCTTCAGCTTGCTGGATTTGTGTTTCTGTACCATCGACAATAATCAAGTAATCACCTCTTTGGAAGCGATCGCTATAAACTCTGGCGCGGTTTTCGGGAATTCCTAAACCAACTAACCCGCCAACGATTCCTCCGGCTGCTGCGCCAATTGCACCACCTGCTAAAGTTGTCGCCAAGGCAGTTGCGACTGCACCACCGGCAATGACTGGGCCGATGCCTGGAAGAGCTAAGGCACCTAAACCAACTAATAAACCGCCTAAACCGCCTAAAACTCCGCCTGTCGCAGCTCCTGCTTTAGCTCCTTCATCGGCTTTATTACCTGTACCTGGTGTTCGATGACTATCAGCATCTTTCGCAATTAAAGAAACCTGGTTCATCGGGAAACCTGCGTCCCGCAACTCAGCTAATGCGAGTTCTGCGTCTCGACGATGGGGAAATACACCAATGGAGCGTTTCCTTGTGTTGACGGGGACACTAGTGTGAGTGTCTGGCTCAAAAATTTGCCACTGGTGAATGTTGTGGCGATTCAGTATGGCAGCTGCACGTTGCAGTTCTGCATCTGTACCACTGACTGCAACTATGTAGTCGCCATGATTGATGCGCTCATTGTAGAAACTGGTGCGATCGTGAGGCAAACGCCAACGATTGGGATCAAAACGGTTAGTTACGTCAATACCGGTCAAAGAAGGACGCTGTAAGGGTTCACGATGGATTAAAGAGAGTTGATTCAGAGGGAAACCGGCATTCCGCAAATCGTTAATTGCCGCTTCAGCATCTGCCAATTGCGGAAAATAACCGATCGCATACTTGCGAGTGCCGACATCTGTAGTAGATGTAGTAGAACGTTGTTCATGGGGATGGTCGTAAACACCGTAATCTTCAATGCCACGGCGATGTAAAATGGCCTGTGCCTGAGAAATTTCTGCATCTGTGCCATCGATAATGACTAAATAGTGTCCCCGCCGCACCCTCTCTTCATAAACTCGTGCGCGTTCTTCAGGAATACCCAAACCAATCAATGCACCTAGTAAACCACCAGCCACAGCACCAATCCCTGCGCCGGCTAGGGTAGTGGCTAGGGTAGTGGCAGTGGCACCCGCTAGCATGATGGGGCCAATTCCAGGAATTGCTAGAGTCCCAAGACCAACTAACAAACCACCTAAACCACCTAAAACTCCCCCCGAAATTGCTCCGGTTGCTGCACCTTCGTCAGCTTTATTGCCGACTTTCTCCTGCACGGGAGTACCAGCAATCTCATCATCTCTATCTGCACTTTGTGCAATCACTGAAACTCGATCCATAGGAAAGCCGGACTGCTTCAGTTCATGTAGTGCCGCTTCCGCATCCCGGCGATGAGAAAACACACCTACAGAACGTCTATGTATACCTACAACCATGTCTGAATTGCTCCGATAATCAACACAATAATTACTGATAAAAAAATCCATTCACAAATAGAGAAAAGTTTGATATCAATACTTTCAATGAACCATTTTTAAATTTGTTTTTCATCAATCTGGCGAGATAATTTCTGGTTCTATCAAGAGATATAGAGAATATTGTCTGCACAATTAGTATTGATAATGTTCATCACTAATAAGGATTTGATAGAGCAAATAAACGTACTAAATATATATTTAGATGACGTAACAAAAATTAATTAGTATCTTTTTTGACGCTTTAAGTAAAAGTTATAAATGTTAGGATCATCTGGCAATACTACTATTCAAAAAACTCTAACCTGAGATAATTTAAATTCCTACTCCAGAAAGTGAAATCCCCAGACAACTGATACTTAGACTGAGAGATAGACCTTGAATCTATTGTGTAGAAGAGAAAAATACGATGTGGCAAATTTTGACAGGTATTTTTACACAGTCTTGGCTATCTTTCGGAATCACACCCACGACAAGATTGCCAGATGTCATAGTACCAGTAGAACCATTTTTTGGTCTTTCAGCTTCTAAGTTCATAGTAGCCTTATTAGCTGGTACTTTAATGGCAGTCGCCTTCCAATTATTATTAACTAACCTTTCAGTAGCCGCTAGAATATCAACTTTAGGAACTGATATCGATGATGACGATGAATCAGAAAGCCTGGGTAGAAAAATTCGTAAAGTTGAAGCTAAAGTTGGTACATGGGGTATCATTACCGCTAGTATGGCGTTATTTACCGCTTGCTTTTTAGCAGTGAAACTGACTTTAATTAGCAGTGCGTTGTTAGGAGCTATTCTTGGCGTTGTCATTTGGTCTACCTATTTCTTATTGGTAGCTTGGTTGGGTTCTTTTGCAGTCGGCTCTTTACTTGGGTCGCTCATCAGCAGCATCAACTCTGGTTTACAATCCTTGATGGGAACAGCAACTACAGCCATTGGTGCTGCTGCTACACAGCAACAAGCAGTTTCCACAGCACAAGAAATTACAGCCGCAGTCAGAAGAGAATTAACTGCTGGTTTAGATGCCGCAAGTATTACCAATACTTTGCAAAATTCTTTAGCATCTTTACCCTTCCCCAAATTAGATTTAACAGAAATTCGCCATCAATTTGATAAAATTCTCAGTGATGTTGATTGGCGATCGCTAGCAGATGGTGATTTACTCAAGAATATCAATCGCCAAACTTTCGTAGATTTGATTAGCAAGAACACAAATTTATCTCAGGATAATATCAATCAGATTGCCGACCAACTAAACGCCGCTTGGCAACAAACTTCTGCTCGTCAAAATCCTACAGAACAAGTAATTAATTTGCTAAAATCTGCTACTCCTGAAGAATTAAATTCAGAAAAATTAGGTGAAAGATTACAGCAATTAGTTACTGCCAGAAGCAGCAATGGTAACGGTAGAAATGGTGTATTGAAACAGGCTGTGCAGTATGGAGTAACTGCTGCTATTCCTGCTGTTTTAGAGCGGGTTGATGTTGCTGACATTGATGTGGAAAAAATCACCCATCAATTGCAACAGTTAAAAGAAAAAGTGCAAGATATTGATGTAGAGAAAATCACCCACGAAATCCAGCAACTCAGAGAGCAAGCCACCGAGCAAGTTATCACTAGATTCCCCACACCAACAGACAATACCATCAAATCAGATGTCAAAGACTATATCCTGAATTCTTTCCCTTGGCATTTCAACCGCATCACTATTAGAGATGAATTTGCGGAAGTTATCTATGATCCCCAAGCCGATCCGACAAATGTGCGTCAGCAATTAGAACAACTCCAGCCGAGTGACTTTAGCAACTGGCTCAAACAACGAGGTGACATCAGTGAAGCCAGAGTCACAGAAATAGCGCAACAGATGGATAGTATCCGTCAAGAAGTTCTAGAAACTGTGCAGCAATCTGAAAAGGTGGAAAAAGGTCAACAAATTCGCCTCCGCATTGAAAATTATTTACGTGCAACCGGCAAAGAGCAACTCAACCCAGAGGCGATTCAGCAAGACTTTACCAACCTGTTAAGGGAATTAGATAATCAATCGATAGATTTTAGCACCCTCTTACAAGGATTTGATCGGGAAGCCTTTGTGCAGATACTTGTGCAACGGCAAGATTTTAGCGAAGAGGAAGCTAATAAGATTGTGGGTCAATTAGAAGGTATATGCAATGATATCTCTAATCAAGCTAGAGACCAGCAAGAACAAGCCACAGCCAGAGTGAATCAACTATGGCAAAAGGTAGAAGATTATCTCCGCAATACCAACAAAGATGAGTTAAATCCTGAAGGTATTCGCCGTGATTTTCAAGCATTGTTGGCAGATCCCCAAGGAGGAATTCAACAAATTAGATCCCGTTTATCGCAGTTCGATCGCGATACCTTTGTCCAACTTCTGAGTCAGCGTCAAGATTTGGACGAAGAGCAAATCAATCAAATTATTGATCAGCTAGAGTCTGTCAGGGATAACGTTTTACACGCACCACAAGCAGCATTAGAGCAAGCTAGAGAACAATACGATCGCACTATTGCTGCTATTGGTGATTATCTGAGGGATACTAACCTAGAAGAACTCAACCCCGAAGGTATAAGAGGCGATTTAGAAACCTTACTGACTCAGCCACAAGAAGGTGTAGAAGCTTTGCGGGAAAGATTGGCGCAGGTTGACCGCGAAACTTTAGTCAAACTCTTGACTCAACAGGGAAATTTAACTGAAGAGCAAGTTAATCGCACCATTGACCAAGTACAAGAGGCAATTGGCAACATGATCAGAACACCCCGCAGTTTAGCAAAGCGGACTACTCAAAGGGTGGGAGATTTTGTCACCAATCTGGAAAACTATCTGCGTCAAACCAATAAAGACGAACTCAATCCTGAAGGTATCAAACGAGATTTAAGATTGCTTTTGCAAGATCCGCGTTTGGGAGTGGAAAATTTCAGCGATCGCTTGTCTAAATTTGACCGTTCGACAATGGTGGCGTTGCTATCTCAAAGGGAAGATATCTCCGAAGAAGAAGCTAACCGCATTGTTGAGCAAATCGAGTCAGTACGAAACTCGATTGTTCAGCAAATCCAGCAAGTTCAACAAAGATTCCAGTCAGCAGTTGACCAAATCTTTGTGAAGATTCGTCAGTATCTCGACTCTTTGGAACGTCCAGAACTCAGCTATGAGGGTATTAGACAAGACTTCATAAAATTGTTTGATGATCCACAAGTGGGATTTGCCGCTTTGGGCGATCGCCTTGGTCAATTCAACCGTGATACTCTAGTTGCCATCCTCAGTTCCCGTGAGGATATTTCCCCAGAAGACGCTAACCGCATTATCAACCAAATCGAAGCCGCAAGAGATAGTGTGCTGCAACGCGCCGAAAAAATTCAACAGGAAACCCAAAGACGCATCAAAGCAGTTCAACATCAAGCTAAACAGCAGGCTGAAGCCACCAGAGACACAGTTGCTAGTGCAGCATGGTGGTTATTCGGTACGGCTCTATCTTCCCTTGTTGCCAGTGTAATTGCTGGTGTAATTGCTGTCACAGGCTTATCTTTACCTGGATAAGTTCACATCTAGTTATATCAACTGATAACCCCAGTTTCTTCAGGAAACTGGGGTTATTTTATATTGTGCTGAGAAAAAAACATTTTTGCGTAATTTCTGCCTTAACCTGCGACATATATAACAAATATTATTGAAGTGTTAATGAATATTCTGAGACTGAGTCAGTAACAGACTGCGTTCTGCTTTTGGCGATCGCATTATTTAAATAAAGATAAATTATGCTGAACTATAACATAAGTATAATTTATTATTTGGTTGTGTGGGGAGTGAAAATTATGCTAGAAAGACTCTTATTAGCAGGGATTTTAACATTTACTCTCAGTTTATTTCCTCAAGTACATCGTTCATCCCCTTGGGGAAAGAATCCACAAATAAATACTGAGAATAATACCGTTTTAACTTTCAATCAGTCTGGGACAAAACTATTCAAAATTCCCAATTGATGCTGATTTAGGTGACTTTATCCATTCAGAAAGCTATATTTAGCCGGAATGAAGAGAATTTGTGGCTAATTTGTCTACGCGGACTGAGGGAACTCCTACTAGAGAATATACTATCATTGCGTAGGCAGGGGGCAGGGGGAGAAATTCAATGCCCGATGCCCAATTCCCGATGCCCAATTCCCAATTTTCCGCGAGCAGGCTTGTGATGTCTAACTCCGATCTTCCCAGCATCAATGATGTACTGACAGCACAACGACGACTGGCTGGTATTGCTCACCGCACACCAATACACACCTCTCAAATCATCAATGAACACACTCATAGCCAAGTGTTCTTCAAGTGTGAAAATTTTCAACGCACTGGCTCATTTAAATTTAGGGGTGCGTATAATGCCTTGTCACAACTATCTTCAGCACAAAAACAACAAGGTGTCGTAACATTTTCATCGGGAAATCACGGACAAGCGATCGCCCTAGCCGGAAAATTACTGAATATCCCAACTACAATTGTGATGCCCGATGATGCGCCCCTAGTGAAGCAAACAGCCACCCGCAGTTATGGCGCAGAGGTAATTTTATACAATCGTCAAACTACGAACCGTGAAGAATTAGCGCGAAATTTCAGCAGCGATCGCGGTTTAACCTTAATTCCGCCTTACGATCATCCCCATGTGATCGCCGGACAAGGTACAGCCACCTTAGAACTGATTCAAGAAGTAGGCGAACTAGATGTATTGCTGGTTTGTTGTGGTGGTGGAGGATTGATTTCTGGGAGTGCGATCGCGGCCAAAACCCTGTTACCCAATGTGCGCGTTATTGGGGTAGAACCAGCACTGGCTGACGATGCTACCCGTTCTTTCTATAGTAAAACCTTGCAAACTGTCCACAATCCCGATACCATCGCCGACGGTGCGCGGACTCCCTGCTTAGGTAAAATTACATTCCCCTTAGTGTTGCAATATGTTGATGACATGGTGACAGTCTCAGAAGCCGCAATTGTTCGCACCATGTTTTTTCTGTGGGAACGGATGAAAATTGTTGTTGAACCCACTGGGGCATTAGCCGCCGCCGCTTTGTTAGAAGGTGTAATTACAGCCTCTCAAATGAGAGTAGGTATTATTATTAGTGGTGGCAATGTGGATTTTACGCAAATTATCAAGAAACAGATGGGAGAAAATCCCTAAATCAGAGTCAAACTTCAGAAAAATTCACCTTGACAATTGCGTAAATATATTTCTAGCGACAGAAGATTATCCATACACACTTTTAATAGTCTCTTTTTTATCAAGTGTGTTACTTAATCTTTTTGTAACCAAGGAAAAATCAGGTGAAAAGTTTTAAAAAGCTATCTGCGATCGCATTATTACTATGTGCTTTTGCTTATCCATCCTCAATGGCTGAAGCCAAAACTACTTCTCTAGATAATTCTCTGCAAACATCAAGTTTGGATACAGGGGAAAATGTTGTTACCGTTAGCAACGACGAGTTACTGCTAGCTCGCCGATATGATCGACGGCAGTATATCCGGCGGCACCAAAGAGCCAGACGGCAATATATCCGACGCAATGAAAGAGCCAAACGGCAGTATATCCGACGCAATGAAAGAGCTAGAAGGCAATACATCCGTCGGCGATACGATAGACGCTATTGATATTACCAAGGGGTAGAGCGCAAGAGAGAGAGTTTACAACTTGTATCGATAAGTGCTTTTTCCATAAAGATAGAGACGTTGCATAGCAACGTCTCTACTTGGATGAAATCACTGACAATAGTCTTTAACAGAACCGTATGGACGGAAACTCAGCATTTTCTCACTATTGGTGAATAGCTTAATGACTGGCTACTACTCCTTCTAAAGCAGTGAGTCTGTCTGCTAAGAGTTTTTCTAAATCTTCCAGTGCTTTGGTAAAGCCTTTGATCCCTTCGTCGAGTTTGTCATAAGCCATGCGGTCAGCTGCGTGCATTTGATCAAAGGTAGCCTTGTCAATGGATATCTTTTGAATATCAGAAGTAGCTGCTTTTGTGGGTTCTAATTTGCGGGGTAGGTCGCCGATAGTAGCTTGTAATTCACCCAACAAAGAGGGAGAAATGGTCAATAAATCGCAACCAGCTAGTTCAGTAATTTCGCCGATATTACGGAAGCTTGCACCCATAACTTCGGTTTTATAACCAAATTTTTTGTAGTAGTTGTAGATTGTAGTAACTGATAATACGCCAGGGTCTTCCGCAGAAGGGTAGCTATCTCTACCGGTTTCTTTTTTGTACCAGTCGAGAATGCGTCCAACGAAGGGAGAAATTAGGGTGACACCAGCTTCCGCACAAGCGATCGCCTGATGCAAACCAAACAGCAAAGTTAAGTTACAGTGAATCCCTTCTTTTTCCAGAATTTCTGCCGCTTTAATCCCTTCCCAAGTAGAAGCGATTTTAATTAAAACGCGTTCTGGAGTAATGCCAGCAGCTTTATACTGAGCAATTAATTCTCGTGCTTTGCTAACAGTAGCTTCAGTGTCGTAGGATAAACGCGCATCTACTTCTGTAGACACACGACCAGGGATAATTTGCAGAATCTTCAGACCGAAGGAAACTGCTAAACGATCAAAAGCCAAAGTTACGATTTGACCTTTGTTAGCACCTGCACCTGCGTCTTTTTTAGCTTGCAGTAAAGTCTGATCCACAATGTCTTGATATTCCGGCATTTTAGCTGCTGCCGTAATCAAAGAAGGATTGGTAGTAGCATCTTGGGGTTTAAACTTTTCAATGGCTTGGATATCACCTGTATCTGCCACCACAACGGTCATTGTCCGCAATTGTTCTAGTAAATTTTTAGACATAAAATACTCCATGATTGTTGTTGATCTGTGCCTTGGGCATAGGGCATAGGGCATTCAATTTCCCCCTGCCCCCTGCCCCCTGCCCCCCTGCCTCCCACGCCCTGCCCTCTGCTTCTTCAAATAAGGATCTACACTTCCCCTCTTCTTTACACCCATTTTTCTGCTTAACAATTCTGATTTTGGCAATTTTTCTTAACTCTTGCCGATCGCCGGAAGCCTCAGCCTAATTCTAGGCTGTTAAGCAGTGATTGGTTGTCCGATAGAATGCACTTTGATTAAACTAGTTGTTCCTGATTTACCAATTGGAACTCCAGAGGTAATAACTACCTTATCTCCTTCGTGAACTAAGCCTGTTCTCAGGACGGTGCTGACTACATTCGTAAACATTTCTTCAGCACTATAAACAGGAGGGATCAACAAAGGTTCCACACCCCAAGATAAAGCTAACTGATGATAGCTGGTTTCATCGGGAGTGAAGGCAAAAATTGGGGTGCTGGGGCGATATTTGGAAACGAGTTTGGCTGTACTTCCCGATGAGGTGTTACACAAAATCGCCCGTGCGCCGGTTTCGTAGGCGATACGACAGACGGCTTCGGCTACGGATTCGGTAACGCTTAAACCCCCAGCTTCATGAGTCCAACAGTGTTTACTACCCTCCTGCAAGGATTTTTCTGTAGCGATCGCAATATCGTTCATCACTTGCACGGCTGCTATGGGATACTGTCCAACAGCAGTTTCGCCAGAAAGCATGACGGCATCTGTACCATCGAGAATGGAGTTGGCTACGTCGGTAGCTTCAGCACGGGTGGGGTCAGGTGCGCTAATCATGGACTCTAGCATTTGGGTGGCGGTAATTACTGGCTTACCTGCCTGATTGCAACGGCGAATGATATCTTTTTGGATCAAGGGGACTTGGTGGATGGGCATTTCTACACCTAAATCGCCACGGGCAATCATAATCCCATCGGCAGCAGCAATAATAGAATCAATTTGCTCTACTGCTTCTGGACGTTCAATTTTAGCAATTACCCGAATCGACAATCCCGCCGATTCAATCATCCGTTTGGCTGGTTCTAAATCATGGGGAGACTGCACAAAAGAAA
This sequence comes from Nostoc sp. CENA543, assembly GCF_002896875.1. Taxonomy (GTDB): domain Bacteria; phylum Cyanobacteriota; class Cyanobacteriia; order Cyanobacteriales; family Nostocaceae; genus Trichormus. The sequence continues at coordinate 6,815,016 of NZ_CP023278.1, read as the reverse complement.
CCGCCACCCAATCAACACCCAATTCCATGCCAAAACGCAAATCCTGTAAGTCTTTTTCTGTGATGGAACTGACAGGTAAGCGAGTTACAGGCAGGTTGACCCCTTTGCGGGTGGAAATAACCCCACCAGTTTTGACCAAAGCATGAATGCGATCGGCATCGCGATCGCATACCATCATCTTCACCCGACCATCATTAATTAAGATGGGTTCTCCTGGTCGTACCATTGCGAACAAAGTCGGCAAAGGTAAGGGCAATTCGTGGATATTTTCACCCTTTTCCTTTAACACAAAGGTGACTTGATCACCGGCTTCCACCGTCAAACCTTCTGGTGGTAAAGTTCCCAACCGAATTTTCGGCCCACATAAATCCTGTAACAAAGCCACAGGTTTTTGTTCATCAGCACTGATTTGCCTGATATATTGAGCCGTTTGGGCATGAAACTCATAAGCCCCGTGGGAAAAATTCAACCGCGCCACATTCATCCCGGCTTCTACCAATGCTTGTAGTCTGTCTGGTGCAGAGGTAGCAGGCCCTACAGTACAGATAATTTTTGTTCGACGCATATGTGTGAGGAGTTAGGGATTGGGGACTGGGGCAGAGGGCAGGGGGCAGGGGGCAGGGGGCAGGGGGATTTTTTCTCCTCTGCTCCCTGCACCTCCGCTCCCCTGCTTCTTCCTCGCCCTGTTCTCTTCTTAAACTGCGGCCAATTGCTCTTTCTGTGCCATTGACAACATTAAGTCAACTACACGATGTGAGTAGCCCCACTCGTTGTCATACCAAGCGACCACTTTGAAGAAGTTGGAGTTCAATTCGATACCAGCACCTGCGTCAAAAATACTGGAGTGGCGATCGCCTTGAAAATCTGTAGATACGACTTCTTCGTCGGTATAACCCAAAACTCCGGCAAGTTTTCCTTCAGCCGCAGCTTTCATGGCAGCACAAATTTCTTTGTAGCTGGTGGCTTTCTCGGTTTTGAAGGTTAAATCCACTACAGATACATCAGGGGTAGGGACTCGGAAAGCCATCCCAGTCAACTTACCTTTGAGTTCTGGTAATACCAAAGCCACGGCTTTAGCTGCACCGGTGGAAGAGGGAATAATATTTTGGGCTGCACCGCGACCACCGCGCCAGTCTTTCTTACTAGGGCCGTCTACTGTGGGTTGGGTAGCAGTCATGGCGTGGACTGTGGTCATTAACCCTTCCGCCAAACCAAAGTTATCATTAATTACTTTGGCGACGGGAGCTAAACAGTTTGTAGTGCAGCTAGCATTAGAAACAATCACATCCTTACTGGGATCAAAAGTTTCATGGTTAACGCCTACTAACAGTGTCTTAACTCTTTCTGGGTCTTTGGTGGGTGCAGAAATAACTACGCGCTTCGCACCTGCTTGCAGGTGTTTAGATGCGCCTTCGTAGTCAGTAAATAGTCCAGTTGATTCCACAACATAATCCGCGCCTAATTTACCCCAGGGCAATTCAGCCGGATTTCTTACGGAAACACAAGGGATGAAGCGTCCATCAACGACAATACCATCTTCTCTGGCTTCTACCTGACCGTGATATTTACCGTGAGTCGAATCGTACTTTAACAAGTAAGCGAGGTTATCTGGTGGTACAAGGTCATTAATCCCGACAAACTCAATATCAGGATTGTTAATACCAGCCCGAAACACCAACCGACCGATACGGCCAAATCCATTGATGCCTACTTTTAACTTTGCCAAAACAAACCTCCTTGAAACATAAATTCAAAATTCAAAAATGTAGATTGAATCTTGATTTTGGCGAATTAGTATGATGCACCCTGAGTAAACGCCTCAAATACCAATTTTGGATTTTGGATTTTGGATTTTGGATTAAAAGCCCAGATTCTTAGGCTATTCCAGGATCTTGAAACAATACTACCTATCCCAAATCGATATAACTTAAGGCGCACAAACGTTTTACCCTAGCCGCAAAATTGGATTTAGCCGGGTGAATTTTAGTATGACTGAGCTGATCGTGACAGTCCTGGCTGCCAAAAGCTCATTTACTTGGCATATTTTAAGGTTTTGGGAGTGGGGCATGGGGCATTGGGAATGGGGCATCGGGCATCGGGCATTGAATTTCCCCCCTGCCTCCCTTGTCTTCCTTGTCTCCCCTGCCCCCTGCCCCCCTGCCTCTTAATACGGCCACTGCCAGTCCCGAATTTCTGGCATATCTTCGCCGTATTTAGCGATGTAGTGTTTATGTTCGATGAGTTTGTCTTGGAGATGTTGCTTGACGTAAGCGGCTTTGTACCCTAGTTTGGGGACGCGATCGATCACATCCATGACTAAATGGAAGCGATCTAAATCATTCAAGACAACCATATCAAAGGGGGTGGTGGTAGTTCCCTCTTCTTTGTAACCGCGCACATGGAGGTTTTTATGGTTAGTTTGGCGGTAGGTGAGACGATGGATTAACCAGGGATAGCCATGAAAGGCAAAGATAATCGGTTTATCTGTAGTAAAGATGGTGTCAAATTCTTTGGCAGTTAAACCGTGGGGATGTTCTGTGTGGGGTTGTAAGGTCATCAAATCTACAACGTTGACTACCCGCACTTTTAAGTCAGGGAAGTTTTGCCGCAAAATATCCACAGCAGCTAGGGTTTCTAAGGTGGGGACATCGCCAGCACAACCCATGACTACATCTGGTTCACCACCTTGGTCATTACTTGCCCATTCCCAGATACTAATGCCTTTGGTGCAGTGTTTCACGGCTGCATCCATATCTAGGTATTGCAATGCTGGTTGTTTACCTGCCACGATGACGTTGACATATTGACGGCTTCTTAAACAGTGGTCTGTCACCGACAAGAGAGTATTGGCATCGGGTGGGAGATAAACGCGAATGATTTCGGCTTTTTTGTTCATCACATGGTCGATAAAACCAGGGTCTTGGTGAGAAAAGCCGTTGTGGTCTTGTCGCCAAACGTGGGAGGTGAGGAGATAGTTGAGGGAGGCGATGGGTCTACGCCAAGGTATATGGCGAGTAGTTTTCAACCATTTGGCGTGCTGGTTGAACATCGAATCAATGATGTGGATAAATGCTTCGTAGCAAGAGAAGAAGCCGTGACGACCTGTCAGCAGATATCCTTCTAACCACCCTTGACAGCAAGTCTCACTGAGAATTTCCATGACTCGTCCATCGGGGGAGAGATGGTCATCTTCTGGGAGGGTTTGGGCTACCCAAGTCCGGTCTGTGACATCTAAGACGGCATTGATGCGATTGGAAGCGGTTTCGTCAGGGCCAAATACGCGGAAGTTTTTGCTATCTAGGTTGAGTTCCATCACATCCCGTAGGAATTTGCCTGTGACTTGGGTGGCTTCAGCAATTACTCTTCCTGGTTGGGGAACGTTGACTGCATAATCTTGGAAGTTGGGCATCTTCAAGTCACGCAACAAGATACCGCCGTTAGCATGGGGATTGTCGCCCATGCGGCGATCGCCTGTGGGGGCAAGTTCTGCTAGTTCAGGAATTAATTTACCGTTAGCATCAAAGAGTTCTTCGGGTTTGTAACTCTTCATCCAGTCTTCTAGGAGTTGGATGTGGTGGGGTTTATTCGCTAAATCTCCAAAGGGGACTTGATGCGATCGCCAATAATCTTCTGTTTTTTTCCCATCTACTTCTTTCGGCCCTGTCCAACCTTTGGGGGTTCTCAAGACAATCATTGGCCACATGGGTCGTTTGGTAAACCCATGCACACGGGCTTCTCGTTGAATATTACGAATTTCGTGAGTGATGGTATCTAGGGTTGCTGCCATTTGCTGATGCACATCGGCGGGATCTGAACCTTCCACAAAGTAAGGTTTATATCCGTAACCAACAAATAGGCTTTCTAGTTCCTCGTAACTCAACCGTGCCAAGACCGTAGGATTCGCAATTTTATACCCATTTAAATGTAAAATTGGTAACACTGCCCCATCAGTAACAGGGTTGAGAAACTTGTTAGAATGCCAGCTAGTAGCTAAAGCACCAGTTTCTGCTTCTCCATCACCAACGACCGCCGCCACAATTAAATCTGGGTTGTCAAAAGCAGCACCATAGGCATGAACTAAGGCATAACCTAATTCTCCCCCTTCATGAATCGAACCAGGGGTTTCCGGTGCTACGTGACTAGGAATACCACCAGGGAAGGAGAATTGTTTAAACAGCTTTTTCATCCCCTCCGTATCTTGGGAGATGTTGGGATAATATTCACTGTATGTTCCTTCTAAATATGTATTGGCTACTAGTCCTGGCCCCCCGTGACCAGGGCCAGCAATGTAGATCATATTCAGGTCATACTTTTTGATGATTCTATTGAGATGAACGTAGATAAAATTCAAACCTGGGGTTGTTCCCCAATGTCCCAATAGTCTAGGTTTAACGTGTTTTAAGGTGAGAGGTTCTTTCAGCAGAGGGTTGTCTAATAAATATATTTGCCCTACTGACAAATAGTTCGCTGCCCGCCAGTAGGCATTCATTTTATGCAATTCTGCATCGGTTAAAGGCTTTGTCTGTGGAGGACTTGCTAAAGTCATCTTCAACTCCATTACACAATAATTTTGCCGAATTCTGTTCTATGTCAGTGTAGTTATTTGCGCTTTGAAGGTCATCTTACTCATGACAAATTTTTCCAGTTGGCTCTGGAAAAATAAGTGTGATTAGCTATTGACTACACTGGCAGCAATCTACAATACAAATCAAATAATTACAGTAATGACCTCTAGGCAAGGTTAACAGAACTTACATTTTGATGAGTAATTTTTAACATTGATTTTATGCGTTATTAAGAAAATTACAAATATGTTGAATCTTTTGATACTTTTTATTGATGGTTATGGGTTGTTGTAGAGACTTTGTATAAGTAGAACGACTTGAAAAAACCAAACTATGTAAAGTAATGTAAAAAAAACTGAATTTAGTTCGTAGTGAGGACTTTAGTCCTCTCTTAAGGACTAAAGTCCTCTCTTCGAGACGCTGCGCGAACACTACAAACCTTTAATTATTTACACCGTTCTACTTACAACGTCTCTAACCATTTAATGGGTATCAGTGAAATAAATATTATTTATTGGCGATCGCTTTTACTTCTTCAAGTGATAAACTCAACGCTTGGGCAATTTGCTCTAAATTTAAACCCATTTGTAATAGTTGGGGTATTGCATTGAATCTAGCTTGTTCAGCCTGTTCAGCACGTTGGCGTTCTTGTTCAGCACGTTGACGTTCCTGTTCTACCTGTTGAGAGATTTCTATATAAGACAAGAAACGTTTACCATCTGGACGATATAGCTGTAAACCCTCTGGGGATAAGACAAAACGGATTTTCAAGCGTGGACTTACCCAATCGTCCATTTGCAAAATCACATCTAAACCATCTTCACCACGCAACCAACCTTGCAAGTTTTTGCCGTCTGGATCATATATGTAATACTCTTCTACTCCATAGCGGTCATAGAACAGCAGTTTTTTATCCATTTCTATTGGTGTATTGCTGGGTGAGAGGATTTCAAAGACTACTTGTGGTGCAATTCCGGCTTCTTTCCATTGCTGGTAAGATAGTCTATCTCTCTTCGGTCTATCAAAAACTACCATGACATCTGGGGCATTGACGATGTTATTTCGTCCCTCCACTGGATACCAAAATAAATCCCCAGCTACAAATACGTTAGGATCATCGGCAAATAGCCAATCTATATTCTGTTTGATTTCTACAATCCAGCGAAACTGGATGGTGTTATTCGCCACTGGTTGTCCGTCACTATCGGGATAGATGACCTCTGTTTGGGTTGGTGGTGGGATTTCCAATACCATAGCTTCCCTCTCAGTAGGATGTTTGATGATGATGCTTCCAAGTTAGCAGATGGTAGTTAGTAGTAAGGACTTTAGTCCTTAGAATATTCAGGACTAAAGTCCTTACTACAAAACCTTTCATGTGTAAATAGCTCAAATGGGAAGCAAAGTAGTATTATTGTACTGCTATGGGCGTAGTGATAACAAACCTTAATAAAGATAGTATTATTAAGAACTGTTTCACGCTGCCTCTCATTATTGGCCTGTCAATATGTCAGATCACAAGCTAGCCGCATCCTTGAATGGACACCTTCCCTACCCCAACTCTAACCCCCAGAATACTATTCGGATTCGCGGCGCGAGACAGCATAATCTGAAGAATATTGACTTAGAATTGCCACGCGATCGCCTGATCGTGTTTACTGGTGTCTCAGGTTCGGGTAAATCGTCTTTGGCGTTTGATACGATTTTCGCCGAAGGTCAACGGCGTTACGTAGAATCTCTGAGTGCTTACGCTCGACAGTTTTTGGGACAATTAGATAAGCCAGATGTAGAAGCAATTGAAGGTTTAAGTCCGGCGATTTCCATTGACCAAAAATCTACTTCTCATAACCCCCGTTCTACGGTGGGGACGGTAACGGAAATTTACGATTATCTGCGGCTGTTGTATGGTCGGGCTGGTGAACCCCATTGTCCCATATGCGATCGCTCTATTGCACCTCAAACTATAGACGAAATGTGCGATCGCATTATGGAACTACCAGACAGAACTAAGTTCCAAATTCTCGCCCCTGTGGTGCGGGGTAAAAAAGGAACTCACCGCAAGTTATTATCTAGTTTGGCTTCCCAGGGGTTTGTGCGTGTCCGCATTAATGGCGAAATTCGGGAACTGTCGGACTCAATTGAGTTGGATAAAAATTATACCCACAATATTGAATTGGTCATTGACCGATTGGTGAAAAAACCAGATATTCAGGAACGTTTGGTAGATTCATTATCTACGTGCTTGAAACAATCTGGTGGTATTGCTAGGATTCTCATCAGTCCCAATAGTGATAATTCTACTGAAGAAGAACAAGAATTAGTCTTCTCAGAAAACTTTGCTTGTCCAGAACACGGTGCGGTAATGGACGAATTATCACCACGCTTGTTCTCGTTTAATTCCCCCTATGGTGCTTGTCCGAACTGTCACGGAATTGGGACATTGCGGAGATTTTCGCCAGATTTGGTAGTACCTGATCCTGAAGCACCAGTATACGCTGCGATCGCGCCTTGGTCAGATAAGGAAAATTCTTATTATCTAGAATTACTTTATAGTTTGGGTAGTAATCATGGGTTTGAATTACAAACAAATTGGAGTAAGTTAACACCCCAACAACAACAAATTATTCTATATGGGGAAACGGAAACTAATAAAGACCAAAAAACACCACAATATAAAGGTGCAATTCCCATTTTGCAGCGACAATATGAAGGTGGTTCGGAGTTAATTAAGCAGAAATTAGAGCAGTATTTAGTTGATCAACCCTGTGAGGTTTGCGGCGGTAAAAGATTAAAACCGGAAGCTTTAGCAGTGAGATTGGGACAATACAATATTTTAGATTTGACCAGTGTATCGATTCGGGATTGTCTGGAAAGGATTAATCATTTAAAATTGAGCGATCGCCAGATGAAAATTGCTGATTTAGTCTTAAGAGAAATTAGAGCTAGATTGCAATTTTTATTAGATGTCGGTTTAGATTATCTTAGTTTAGATAGAGCCGCCATGACCCTTTCTGGTGGAGAATCACAACGCATTCGCCTAGCAACACAAATTGGTTCTGGCTTAACAGGAGTTCTCTATGTTTTAGACGAACCAAGTATTGGTTTGCATCAAAGAGATAACAGTAGATTACTCAAAACTTTAACTAAATTACGAGATATAGGTAATACTTTAATCGTTGTAGAACACGACGAAGAAACCATTCGCGCCGCCGATTACATAGTGGATATCGGCCCTGGTGCGGGAATTCATGGTGGTAATATTATCGCCCAAGGTGATTTACAATCATTACTCACTTCAGAAGAATCATTAACAGGTGCATATTTATCAGGAAAAAAAGTCATTCACACCCCCACAGAACGCCGCGAAGGGAATGGACGCAGCTTAATTATTAAAAATGCCCATCGCAACAATTTAAGAAATATTGATGTGGAAATTCCTTTAGGTAAACTTGTAGTGGTCACTGGTGTTTCTGGTTCTGGCAAATCGACCTTAATTAATGAATTACTTTACCCATCATTACAACATCATTTAACTAAAAAAGTACCTTTACCAAAAGATGTTGAAAAAATTCAAGGATTAAATAGTATTGATAAAGCAATCGTTATTGATCAATCTCCCATTGGACGTACACCCCGTTCTAACCCCGCAACTTATACAGGGGTTTTTGATGTCATTCGAGAGGTATTTTCACAAACCGTAGAAGCTAAAACCAGAGGTTATAAACCAGGACAATTTTCTTTTAACGTCAAAGGTGGACGTTGTGAAGCTTGTGGGGGACAGGGTGTCAATGTCATTGAAATGAATTTTCTCCCTGATGTTTATGTCCAGTGTGAAGTGTGTAAAGGTGCGAGATATAACCGCGAAACTTTGCAGGTGAAGTATAAGAATAAGTCAATTTCTGATGTTTTGAATATGACGGTTGAAGAAAGCTTAGAGTTTTTCCAAAACATTCCCAAAGCTGTTAATCGTTTACAAACATTAGTTGATGTCGGGTTGGGTTATGTGCAGTTAGGACAACCCGCAACTACTTTATCTGGTGGTGAAGCGCAAAGGGTGAAATTAGCCACAGAATTAGCGCGTCGTGCTACAGGTAAGACCATTTATTTAATCGATGAACCGACAACAGGTTTATCTTTTTATGATGTGCATAAATTATTAGATGTGTTGCAAAGATTAGTAGATAAGGGTAATTCTGTTTTATTAATTGAACACAATTTAGATGTGATTCGTTGTGCTGACTGGGTGATAGATTTAGGGCCAGAAGGTGGCGATAAAGGTGGAGAAATAATAGCTGTGGGAACACCGGAGGAAGTTGCTAAAAATAATCAGTCTTATACTGGGCAATATTTGCAGCAAGTTTTACAACAGTATCCAGCAATGAAGTAAGGGACTTTCAGATAAAAAATATCCAAACTGTAGGGTGCGTCAGTATGAATAATCTTTTGGTATAGTTAGGTTTTCTTGCACTGACGCACTCTACTAAGCTGTTTATTGGGGATAATTTATTTTTTGGTGTAGTTTATCTACTGGAATCAGTTTTGCTAATATTTGCATAAATCTAACAGAATAACTTTAAATAAACAGACTTTCATCAACATGAAAAAACTTTCCTAAAGTTTCAGCCTGTTTTTGAGTGAGTCTAGTTTCACCATTAATCACTTGATTTACAATCTCTTCAGAGCCGAGAATTTCTAATAAATTAGCTGCTGTTAAACCTCTAGCTTCCATCAAATGTAATAGCCTTGAATGAGGAGTGGATAAATTTATTTGATAATGCTGGTCTTCAAAATCTTCAATTAGTCTCACTAATAGCTCTAACAAGGTATCTTCTTCAGGTGTCAGATGAGAACGAGACAGCAATTCTTCTACAATTGCTAAAAAATGTTCGTTCTCTGCTTCTGTTTTAATGATTCGAGGTTGATACTCTGACAATAACTGACTGTAAACTTTGGAGTCAAAAGTAAGGGTCATTTTTCCATTTGTCTTTGTCGTATTCGGCATGAGTTAAGACGTATTTTATATATATTATCTGTCGCTCATAGTTGATACTGGTGATTAAGCGGTATTTATTCCCTTTAATATTAAAAACTGTAAAATTACTTACTGCTTCAGCTTGAGGATAAACAGTTTGAATTTCTAATAGATTTCCCCAGGTGGCTTGACTCGCGGTTATATACCAGTTATCAAGAGGTTCACCGGAATCAGCGTGTGCTTGACTAAATTCTCGTAGCTTTTTCCGGCTGATGATGTGCATTTGAAACAATTAAACTAAGTATTATTAAAAGTCTCATCGCCTGATGGTTGTGCTGGTTTAACTACAACCTTGCCATTTTCTACTACAGTCTTAGCTTGAGTTATATTCTGGGTTTGTTGAATTGGCTCATCCTGACACTGGTGTTGATGAGCAATGTTTTCTTCTTGCTGTTGGTTGAGGATAACAGCACAACTGGCACAACTATTAACAGTCATATTCTGTAATTTGCTATCTATAACCTATTATCGCATTCCTGATTGAGTTTATAGGTTTCAGCTTCAATACATCCGCAAGTATGAACGCTTGCAGGCAAATATTTGATTTATGCTACAAATAGCAGATTTATGAATGTAAGCACTTGCTTTATGATGCTTATAGCCGATTTTGAATATCTAAACTTAAATTAAGTAGGAATGCAGCCTAGTTCTTGTTTTGCTTTCCCCTATTCCCAAACTTGCAAAGATAAAGTCAACAGTGGGTTTTTCAGATGCAAAGAATATTAAAATACCTCACTTTGGGGTTATTATCTACGTTTTTAACCGCTAAACCTGGAATTGCTGCTGAACGCATTAGTTTCTTTTATCCTCCTTTTGGAGAGTTTTCTTTACCTGTTAGTTCTTTAGAAACTTTTGCTAAGGAAGGGAAGATAGACAGGAATTTAAGATTTTATGCTGAACGTGCTACGCCTGAACAACTAGCACAATTACGGGAACTGCTGCAAATACGTTTTAACGTTACGCCAACTCTCGTATCGCAAGTTACTTACTCACCCGTGGGGGAAGAGGTTTTGCAACGAATAGGGAAATTGTTGTTAACTGACTCTCGGAAGAATGGTTTTTACGCTTTGCGTTCGGCTTTAATTTTATCTGCGGCTTCACCGGAAGGTTTATCAATTACCAATTTGCTGCGGAAGTTTCCCAGTAATGATGTGCGACTAAATTTTACGGAAGCAGTGAAAATAGTTGATGATTTGTCACAGCTACTTAAAACTAGGGATAAAGTTGTAGCTGCTTTGCAAAAAGAATCATTAAGTCAGTCTACCTCGTCTGAGGTTGATTTTTCCAAGTTGCCAGATTTAAGAAAGCCTGGAAATTTACGTTGGCAAGTCAGTCAGTTTAATTTAATTGATTCTACACGCGATCGCCGTTTACCTTTGGATTTATACTTACCAATAGCCACCGCAGAGAACAACACTCAACCACCTTTTCCCCTCATTGTGATTTCTCATGGTGTCGCCTCCGACCGCTACACATTCGCTTATCTAGCTCAACATTTAGCATCCTACGGTTTTGCTGTTGCGGTAATAGAACATCCTGGTAGTAATGCTAGCCGCTTTCAAAAATACTTTTCCGGTTTAGCAGAACCACCAGCACCCAGAGAATTTATTGATAGACCTCTAGATATCAAATTTCTATTAGATGAACTCCAGCGTATGGAACAAGCTGATCCCAAGCTAAGAGGGAAACTAGATTTTGAGAAAATTGGGGCTATAGGTCAATCTTTTGGCGGTTACACTATTTTAGCTTTGGCTGGGGCGCAAATTAACTTTGATAATTTGGATAAAAGTTGTTTACCTGATAATTCTTATTTGAATTTATCGTTGATTTTGCAATGCCAAGCCAACGAATTAAATTTAGATAGTTATCAATTGCAGGATAATCGTATCAAGGCGATTATTGCTATTAATCCCATTAATAGTGCTGTTTTCGGTGATAGGGGGATTAGTCAAGTAAAAGTACCAACGATGTTTATAGCAGGTACTCAAGATATTTTTGCACCACCATTACCAGAACAAATTCGCCCTTTTACTAAGCTACCTAATCCTAATAAATATTTATTTTTAATTGAAAACGGCACTCATTTTACCTTTATTGGCGAGTCTCCCCAAGAAAGTAATGTTTTACCTGTCCCTAATGGCTTGTTAGGACCTGAACGTAATACAGCTTATTCTTATCTCAATGCTTTGAGTGTAGCTTTTTTAGAAGCTAATCTGCTAAATCGTGCAGAATATGGTTCTTATTTACAGCCTGCCTATGCTCAATATATTAGTCAACCACCTTTAAATCTTAGTCTTTTACAGTCATTAACTACAGACGAGTTAAATCAAGCAATCAAGCAAAAGTAGTGAGTGCTGAGTAGTGAGTGCTGAGTAATGACTAATGACTAATGACTAATGACTAATGACTAATGACTAATGACTAATGACTAATGACTAATGACTAATGACTATTGACTAATGACTAATGACTAATGACTAATGACTATTGACTATTGACTAATGACTATTGACTATTGACCAAATTCAGTAAAATTGCTGACGACAATCGGAGAAATTTTGTTCCTAAAATATATGTCTTTTTTTTGTTTTTTGTATGACAATCTTGTGTATTTCTGATTCGTTGAATTTATTGTCAGGGGATCACAATATTTCTGAAATAGTATTTATAAAAACTTATTGAATTTTGAGTAGTTTATATATACATTGTAAACAAGTATTAAGAAATACTTATTAAAAAATATTGCAAGTCATTGATTTAATTGCTAACGTGTGTATCAGCAACGATGCTGATGAAAGCTCCGAATTAAAGAGAGGTAAAGCTATGAGCTGTATCCGTTTAGCCAATTGTGGGAACAATTGATTTGCAATCTGCAATCTTCAAGTGATGAACAACGCAGATTAACTCAAAAATACGTCGTTGCTAGAGGTTGATTGCTGTTGTTACTAGAAATGCAACTGATAATTTGTCTTCCCTGGGGATTGAGATTTGCGCTGATTGATTAATGCAGAACTGGGGTAAGACTCAGAATTTGGAGGTGAAAACCGATGAAGATTCAAGGTAAAGTAGCTCTAGTGACGGGAGCTTCCCGTGGTATTGGAAGAGCGATCGCATTAGAATTAGCAGCACAAGGAATACAAAGATTAATTTTAGTGGCGCGCGATCGCCAAAAGTTGAGAGAATTAGCTCAGGAAATCGAAGCGATGGGCGTTCAAGCCACAGTTTTGGCGATTGATTTAACCCAAGCCACAGAAGTAAATATCGCCATAGCGCAATTGTGGCGTAGTTACGGCCCAATTCACCTGCTGGTAAACTGTGCTGGGGTTGCATACCAAAATTCCTTCCTGCGTTCCAAACTCCCCCAGGTACAAGAAGAACTCTCCGTCAATTTGTTGGGAATGTATACCCTCACTAGTCTCATCGCCAAACGCATGGCTAGTCAAAGACAGGGGACAATTATCAATGTTTCCAGCTTAATGGGGAAAGTCGCCGCACCAACGATGGCTACCTATTCAGCCACAAAATTTGCCATCTTAGGCTTTACCCAAGCTTTGCGCCAAGAACTAGCAGAATACAACATTCAAGTCAAAGCCTTATTACCCACCCTCACCGACACAGACATGGTGCGCGACTTGCAACTATTTCGCTGGGTGATCCCCATGACTCCCCAGCAAGTCGCCAAAGCACTAGTCACCGGACTAGAAAAAGATTCCCCAGAAATCATAGTAGGATGGCAAAGTCACCTGGCTGTCTGGTGTCAACGTTTAGCACCTTGGTTACTGGAAATTGTTTTAAAAATAGCCGCACCACCAACAGCGCAAACATCAGAAAAACCAAGCTGGTGGGCGAAAATCCAGCGTATTGCTGATTTATCGCTATCTAGAAATATGCTGGCTTTCGTTTCTGCACGTAAGATTTAGGGGTGTGGGGGTTTAGGGGTGTGGGGGTGTAAGGGTGTGGGGTGTAAGAGATTTCTTAACTTCTGACTTCTACATCTTCGTTAGATAATTAGATATTCTCTAATTTCGGAGTTATCAGTGATGCTGAATTTTCCTCACACCCTACCACCAGAAATCATTGATGGCTTACCGAATATTTGCGGTTGGGAACAAGAGGTGATGAGTATGGCTAACCATGATGCACCTGTGTTTTTACCAAAAACCAACCTGAAGTTAGAGAATATCAATGCAGTATTTGCGATCGCGTTACATATGCACCAACCCACAATTCCGGCTGGGCATGATGGTAAACTCATTAGCAATCTGCAATATATGTTTGAAAATCCCCATGAAGGCGACAACCACAACGCCGCACCCTTTGCTTATTGCTACAGCCGCATGGGGGATTTCATTCCTGAACTTGTCCATCAAGGTTGCAATCCCCGTGTCATGCTGGATTATTCTGGGAATCTGCTGTGGGGACTCAGACAAATGGGACGCGATGATATTATCAATAATCTCCAGCGAATTACCTGCGATGAAACCTATCAACCCTATGTAGAATGGTTAGGGACAATGTGGGGTCATGCTGTCGTACCCTCTACCCCGATTCCCGATATTAAATTACATATATTAGCTTGGCAACAACATTTTGCAGCAATTTTTGGTTGGGAAGCATTAACGCGAGTTAAGGGATTTTCGCCGCCAGAAATGCACTTACCAAACCATCCTGATACTTTATTTGCATTTGTCAAAGCTTTGAAAGAATGTGGCTATCGTTGGTTACTTGTACAGGAACATTCCGTAGAAACAATTGATGGTCATGCACTCACTCATAAACATTTACCACATCGTTTAGTTGCGCGCAATTCTCACGGAGAAACTATTAGTATTACAGCCTTAATTAAAACTCAAGGTTCAGATACAAAATTAGTTGGTCAAATGCAGCCTTATTATGAAGCCAAAACCTTATCACCACAAAAATTAGGTGATGTATTTATACCGCCTATAGTCAGCCAAATTGGTGACGGTGAAAATGGTGGCGTGATGATGAATGAATTTCCCAGTGCTTTTAAACAGGCTTGGTGGGATATGGTAAATCACGGTGGCGGTAAATCTGGGGTTGTGGGTGTGTGTGGTACGGAATATTTAGAATTAATCGAGGCTGCTGGCTGTAAATCTGCCGATTTCCCCATGTGTCAGCCAGTAGGACAATATCAAATATGGCAAAGAGTAGAACCCGAAAATAGTCAGCCTGAAGCAGTAGAAAATGCGATTCAAGAATTAAAGCAAAATAACCCAAATTTTCACATGGATGGGGCATCTTGGACAAATCATATCAGTTGGGTAAAGGGTTATGAAAATGTGTTATCTCCCATGTATGAATTAAGTAGTGTATTTCATCAAAAATTTGATCAATTATTGCGGGTGTCTTCAGAAATATCTGTGACTAAAAAAGCTGAATATCGCCAAGCACTGTTACATAATTTGTTACTGCAAACAAGTTGTTTCCGCTATTGGGGACAAGGTACATGGACAGATTATGCTTATGCAATCTATCAACGTGGTATGTCGTTAAATAACACACTGTAATTTTTTAATTTATTCCACCCAAAGATAGCGATCGCACTCCGAAATAAGTAGAACGGTGTAGATAATTCAAGGTTTGTAGTGTTCGCGCAGCGTCTCGAAGAGAGGACTTTAGTCCTCTAATAAGGACTGAAGTCCTTACTACGAACTAGATACCAAGCTTTTTACATTACTTCACATAGTTTGGTTTTTTCAAGTCGTTCTACTTGGTATACTTAAATACTATTTCCGTGATAAACAATTTTGAAAACACAACCGGAAACTAGTAGATAATTTTATCTAAGCTTAATTTTCTCCTGCTAACTAAACGATAAATAAGTCAATAATCTTTTGATTTCTTGCCAGAACTTACCCAATAGATAGAAGTATATTATACATTTATATTGGATTAATGGTTATTTATAATTTTATTTTGTATACAAAGTATATTTATTCACTAAACTGTGAATGCAAAAACATCCATATATTTAACAGTGATTATTTTTCTAGAGCTAGATGCAGGTGAAATAGCCGTTATTTGGGCTTTTTGAGGTTAATAGTAAACTCTGATTCATCTTTGTTGGTATTGCAAATAACATTACCAATGAATTTAATTTTCATATTTCTGCATAGTCCTTTAGATATCCAATCATTATTTAACTAGTTTGAGAATTGACGAGAAACATTAATAACTATAAATACTGCTATAAATATCAACTACAGAGAAATTAAAAAATAACTTGTACATCTTTAATAAGGATACATTAAAGGCTTGCACAGAACATTGACATCAAGTAGCAGATTATTTTAGGCTCTATATTCTCCATGCCAATATCCTAAAAATTGGTATGGAAAATTGCATATACATAAAAAATAACGGTTCAAGTTTTCACAACACTTGAGGATTTTACTAATGTCTAAAGTAAGTTTAAATCAAGAGGAATTTGTTACTAACTCATTCCAAAAACAAGCCAGATTTAGACATATATCTAAAATCTTACTGCGGCGGCGGTTTGTAGTCTTAGGAGTCTCCTGTATTGTCATGTCCGTAACTAGCCTCATGGCTGTTATGACTAAGACTAACTACAAAAGCTATATGCAAATTTTAGTAAATTCTAATGTGTATGAAGGTGTAGAATTAACTAATATTCCCAATAATGGCGTTAATCAGCAAGCGAATTCTCAGCCACAGGTGATTGATTACTACGCTGCTCAGAAAAATCTTATGCTGAGTTCTAACTTGCTAGAAAAAGCCGTAACTTTACTCCGTTCTACTTATCCTAATATTACTGTAAATGACATTAAAGGCACATCAAATGATGGACGTAACTCCCCTTTGCAAGTTACACAATTAGAAAAGAAAAGAGGGGTTAATCAGCTAGTTAGTCCAGTATTTGAGGTTTCTTTTCAGAATAGTGATCCTATTAAAGCCCAAAAAGTATTATTAGCTTTACAAAAAGTTTATCAAGATTATAATCTCGAACAGCAGCAAGAACGTCTCAATAAAGGATTAGCTTTTGTTAATACCCGTATACCACTACTACAAAAACAGGTTAGACAAGCTGAACGCAATTTAGAGAATTTCCGCAAAAAGCACAACTTATTAGACCCCCAATTACAAAGTCAAATCCTATTGAAGTCGTTAACAGATATTCAAAAACAATTACAAACAACTCGCACAGAGTTACAAAATGTCCAAGAACGTCAGCAAAATTTAGAACAGATACTAGCTGCTTCCAGTCAACAATCACTAATTGATGCTAATTTGGGTGAATCAACTCGTTTTCAAATGCTGTTAAGTGAAGTGCAGAAAACTGAACAAGCATTAGCGCAGGAACAGTTACGTTACACAGATAACTCGCCGATTATTGTCAGCCTCAAACAACAATATCAGCATCAGTTACAACTATTGCAACAGGAGAAAAAGCAATTAAAAATCGATAGTACAAAGGCAGTAGCATTAACACAAGGACAGATAGTAGAAGAGTTAAATCAATTAAAAGCAACTGCTGATAAATTAAAAAATCAGGAAAGAAATTTAGTTTTCTCAGAACAGCGAATTAGTACAGAGTTAAAAAAATATCCCAGCTTAATTACAGAATACCAACGTCTCTTACCAGAAGTAGAAACTCAACGTCAAGCTTTGGAACAATTATTACAAACACAACAGTTTGTCGGCTTAAAAATCACTCAAACAGGCTTTGATTGGCAATTTTTAGAAACACCAACTTTAGCAACATATAACAGTTATGACAAACTGTGGCTGGTGTTTGGGGGTATGGTGATGGGGCCTGTTTTGGGTGTTGGTATTGCACTACTTTGGGGAATGCGCCATCGTGTCATTAGTTCACCCCAAGATTTACAACGAGTCAGCAACCTGAGACTACTAGGTTCTGTACCAAAACTTGCATCCCATGCAATGGAAAAGCGACTACCGAGTTTAGCTTGGAACTGGCGACGCAACACAAAACCGCCTCTAGTAGAAACTAATTCTTGGCTACCTTGTCATGAAACCCTAGATATGGTGTATCAAAATACCCAAATCTTGAAGCATCCTTTTCCTTTTAATTCTTTGATGTTAACTTCTGCATTACCAGGAGAGGGACGCACAACTTTAGCTTTAGGTTTAGCCGCGAGTGCTGCACATATGCACCAAAGGGTATTATTAATTGATGCTAACTTGCGATCGCCTAAACTCCACAAAATTCTCCAACTACCCAACGAATGGGGACTATCTCTTTTGCTAGTTGATGAGACTAATGAAAATGTCCACGACTATATTCAGCCTATTCACCCCTCCATCGATATTTTGACTGCTGGTTCTCCGCCAGAAGATCCTGTAAAATTGCTCAGTTCTCAGCGCATGAAGGAACTCATCGAGTTATTCGAGCAAAGTTATGACTTAGTATTAATCGATGCACCAGCCATTTTAGGTACAGTGGATGCCAGAATCGTTGCCTCTTTGTGTAACGGCATTATGATGGTAGGGCGTGTAGGTTGGGTAACTCAAACCGAAGTGACTCAAGCAGTGGAAATTTTAAATCGCTTAAATTTGGTTGGCATTATCGCCAATGAAGCGAGTAATTAGGGGAATGGGGACTGGGAAGATGGGGAAGTGTGGGGAGTGTGGGGAGAGAGGGGGGAAAGATTTCTTCCCACACCTCCCACACCTCCCACCCCTCCCACACTTCCTGCTTGCCCTATGCCCTATTCCCAATTCCCAAAGATTAACTTACCAAAACCTTATTCCCTATTTCCGGTGGTGTGTGTAGTTCATTGGCACAAGTGAGGCCTTGTTCAACATCTGTAATATTCGCTAGAGTTGTGTCCGCAATATTACGCAAGGCTTCCTCTGTGAAAAATGCTTGGTGTCCGGTAATTAGTACGTTAGGAAATGTCGTTAGGCGTTGAAAGACATCATCTTGAATGATTTCATCAGACAAATCCTCGAAAAATAATTCTGATTCCTGTTCGTAGACATCTACGCCCAGAGAACCTATTTTACCTGTCTTGAGTCCTTCAATTACGGCTTGAGTGTTAATTAGCGCA
The DNA here is from genome assembly GCF_002896875.1 of Nostoc sp. CENA543. GTDB lineage: Bacteria > Cyanobacteriota > Cyanobacteriia > Cyanobacteriales > Nostocaceae > Trichormus. The sequence goes on along the minus strand of NZ_CP023278.1, from coordinate 6,796,366 downwards.
CCGCGACTGGTGTTAATTAACATCACACCTGATTTCATTTGTGCGATCGCCTCAGCATTAATGAGATGATGAGTTTCTGGTGTTAAAGGACAATGCAAAGAAATAATGTCAGAACTGGCAAATAATTCTGGCAACTCTACATACTTTCCACCCAATGCCTCTAACTCAGAGTTTTTATACATATCATAAGCTAGTAGGCGACAACCAAACCCCCTCATGATTTTTCCTAAAATCAGACCGATTTTACCAGTCCCAATAATGCCCACGGTGCGTTCATTTAAGTTAAATCCCAGTAGTCCTTCTAGAGAAAAATTACCTTCTCTCACACGGTTATAAGCACGATGAATTTTGCGATTTAAGCTCAAAATCAATCCCGCAGTGTGTTCTGCTACACCATAGGGTGAATAGGCTGGAACACGCACAACCTTAATTCCTAACTGAGCGGCAGCTTTTAAGTCTACATTGTTAAACCCAGCACAACGCAGCGCAATTAAGCGCGTACCTCTGGCGGCTAAAATTTCTAGTGTTGGTGCATCAACTTGGTCATGGACAAATACACAAACCGCCGGAAAACCGGCGGCGAGGATAGCGGTATCTTGACCAAGACGAGGTTCAAAAAACACCAAGTCATGTTTTTGGGGATAATTTACAGCTTCTAAAAACTTTCGATCATAGGCTTTGGTGCTGAAGACTGCTACTTTCATGCAAAACCTCAATTTATATGGTGCATGGTTTCCCATACATGATAGCTTGCACTTTTGTAGCACCATTAAGTGCATGACGCTAGCTAAATAGGGGTTTGTCCTTGTTTTTCCCTAGTGCTACAACTACAGCAAAAATTAATGCTTCTGTTAATTATTTACTTTAGACACCCAATAAAGATAATATCTTTCACTATCTACCCATGATATTTTAAAAGTTTGAATAGGGACAATCTGTAAATTTTCATGGTTTAAAGCCAGCTTTTTATTTAAAATTAATAAAATTCTATTTTTGTTATTTGGATTTTTCAATAACTCATTAATCTGCTCTAATACTTCTCCTTGTTCAACTGGTTTACGTCCCGATTTAAATAATGTGTAACTACCTAAATCTTTTAACTCAGGATAATACAATTTACGGTTAAGATACCCAGATAATGCAGCCATGTTTGCATCCCGACTAGCAACAATAAATTCATCATTTAAATTTTCTTTTTTGATATAATTTGCAGTCTCACGGCTGGCAGAAAAAGGTATAATTATATCTCTGGCAAAACCATATATTCCTCCTAGCAGTTGGGCATACAAAATCAGCATTAAGGCTATATTTTGCCACTTATGACCCCACATAAATAATTTTTCTGTAATCCGAAATTTATTGATAATAAAATCAGATTCATAGTAATATCTGCCCAGCCATAACGCAGCTATTAAAACCAAACAAAAATGCCCAAAATGTCTAGTATGTCCAGCAAATCTTAAGTAAGTAAATGTTAACAGTATCAAATTACCCGTAACAAATAAAAATACAGAAAATGGTTTTTTCGATAATCTTATTACAGTCAATACACAAATAAATATAACAATCAAGCTACAAACTATTAAATCTAGCCATCTTTTGTGGGGAACAATCAGAAAATAAGTACCAAATAATCTGCTGATACTTCTTAAAAAATGCCGCAAGTCTAATTGCAATAACCATCCATTATCTAAACCTCCGTGAAGATAACTATCAGGTGGCGGAGTAATAGTTAAAATGGATAAAATAAAAGCAAATATAATAATGCTAATGCTCAAAAATAAGTCATATTTCTTACTTTGGTGTATGTATTGCTGACGATGTTCTCTATCAAAGCAAAACTCTACCAACAAAGTTAATGATAATGATAACGCAACTAATAGAGCATAAGCACTACTATTAGCCAGTAACCCTAATAAAATTGCTAAATAAAGATAAGTCTTCTTTCTGGATGGAAAAACAGCACAGAAAGCAAAAACAAACAGCAAACTGAACGCATAATTTCTCGAAATTAGCAAATACTCATAAAAAGGAAAATATCCAAATGTAAAAATCAATTTTTGCAGATAATTAAAAGGACTATATAACCAAAAAAGTATGATTGCTAAAATTGTGATACTTAAATGGAAAATCTGCATGATTACAGGGGTATCAGCAATCATTCTGATCACGGCTAAAGAAAAGTACCAGAGAACAGGATGACCTTCATAGCGAATATTATTAATTAATTCCCCAAAGGATGCGCTATCTCTGACAATTAACCAAGGATTTAGTTCATCTCTCCACATTGCATGGTTGATTATTCCTACCAAACCCAGCACAGAAAAAATAATTATGATTACCCAGGGAGAATCAGAAGATAACTGTGTAAAACGATTAATTAATTTTTTAGATGACATTTTTATGACTGTTTTCGATATTCATATCTACAAACAGTATCAGTATACAGTGAATGTTATGGCAATGAATGCAAGTGTGTAAAATCTTGGATTCTAGATATAGTTAGAAAATCAATAGTTTTAAAATTATGGTCAAGTGCTGGCAGGCTACATATTTTAGCACCAATACTCAAATAAGCCTGGACAATTTTTGGGATTTCTACATGGCATCTATGATTATGAATTTGGGGTAAATTCAGGTAATATTGTGAGTGAGGATAAACTAAAATAGTTTTGTGCATCAAATCATTTTTTTGAAAATAATCATAAACACAAGCTGCTTCCCAGGTGCATTGTGTAAGTAATGAAGAGCATCCAAAAAAATATTCACTACCACTCCAAATGAGATATTTAGCTAATCCTTCCCAAAGTAACAAAAGGGCTTGGATATTGCGATATTCTTTAGCTATGCAAGCCCGTCCAATTTCTACAGATGCTTGTAATACACTGTCGGGAATTGTCTGAAGATTAAAAATATCAGCAGCATCAAATCCTAACCCTTGAGATGCCATTTTATAAGTTTGCATTCTATAAGTACCAATGGTCTTACCAGTGGCTTTACAAATCAACATCAAATGATGACAAATACTATCAAATTGATCTTCATCCATCTGTGTTAATTGCGCACTAGAAAACCCTAAGCCTAACTCTAAATTAAATACTTCAAATCGCAACCGAAAAATAGATTCTAATTCTTGAGGAGTTAAAGCAATTTTTAGTATGTATTTATCGGTTTCTAGGATAGGAAAGTCTTTAAAAGCAGAAGGATTGCTAAGTGGATAATCGATATATCTATATGAAATTTCCATCTGTCTCTTAAAAAACAAAGGTGACAGGTGACAGGTAACAAGTGAAATTGAAGGGAATTTGATACGTCTGTTTCATTTGTAGTAGGTAGTATGCCACCTGTTGGACAGTTTTAATTCAACTTAGGTTTATTATGAGCTTAAATTCCTAAAAAATCTGGCAATAGGATACAGAATTGGTCTAATATCAAGCTTACATAACTAGGGATTGGGGACTGGGGACTGGGGACTGGGGACTGGGGATTGGGAATTGGGGAGACAAGGGAGACAAGGTAGAAGGGGAGAAAAACTAATGACTAATGACTAATGACTAATGACTAATGACTATTGACTATTGACTATTGACTATTGACTATTGACCAATGACTAATGACTAATGACTAAAGCACAAAACCCCCAGTTTGATGACTAGGGGTAAGATAAATTAAAACAGAGATTAGTAGTTAAATTACTCGGCAGATATCCTCAATTTTGATGATTATTAGTGTAGCGAACCCTAGTACCTGCCCAGAGTAATTTCTCTCGTAGCGTCTGATAGTAAGAGTTGTTCTCGCGTAAAATAACAAATTTAGCTAGACAATCAGCCATACGGATATCAACACGATGTCCAGGCCAAATTGAGGTTGCTAAGACTCCGTCCATCCATAATTTCGTCGTCAACTCATAGTCACCTAAAGGCCAAATACTCACTACAGAACCTGCGGGTAAAACTAGAGGACGACTAGAAAGACTCATCGGACAAATAGGCGTGATGGTAATTGCTTCCATACCATCGTGCATAATTGGGCCATTAGCAGAGACAGTATAACCGGTAGAACCTGTGGGAGTAGAAACAATCAGCCCATCACCCACATATTGATCTACCACTTCCCCATCAATTTCCATTTCTAGGATAGAGGTGATCATGCGATCGGCGGAAGCAGGTTTAACACAAAATTCATTCAACCCCAAAAAGCGTTCCGTTACAGGTTCTAAATTTGTGCGATGTCCTTCATACACTGCGGCTTGTAACATCATCCGCCGTTGAATAGCATACCTGTCTTCAAACAGCCGATCCCAAACTGCTTCCGTATCTTGAAATTCTTCTACTGACTCAGTTAAAAACCCTAAATGACCACCGACATTAACTCCCAAAATCGGGATACCAGCCGGTGCTAAATGTCTGGCACTAGTAAGGACTGTGCCATCACCACCGAGGACAATTGCCAGATCAATTGGTTGTCCTGCGGAAGCCAAAAATACCGGATAAGGATTATCTTTTGGCCCGCTTGGCCCCATTAAGACCTGACAATTGCGACTTTCTAGCTGTTTAGCACAAATTTCTGCCCAGCGTTTGCTCTGGGAGTCTCGCGCTTTATAAGCAATGATTATCTGCTTGAGTTGCACACGCAATTACCACTTCAGGAGATTAAACTGCTCCATATCGACGGTATCACGGTTACGATAAATGGCAAGCACGATCGCTAAACCTACCGCCGCTTCAGCAGCGGCCACAGTAATCACAAACACTGTGAATACTTGACCCTTAATTAATGTTGAGTCAAGAAAGTTGGAAAATGCCATTAAATTCAAATTAACAGCATTCAGCAGTAATTCGATAGACATTAATACTCTGACGGCGTTACGGCTGGTAATTAAGCCATAAATGCCAATGCAGAATAAAGCGGCTGCAAGTAACAAAAAATATTGGAGTTGCATCGGTTCTCGTATCCCTTTTGAACAATCTGGCTTGTATTTATTCTTGAGTATCGCTACCAGCCCCGACAAGTTCTCTGGGACGTTCTGGTAAAGTCAACACTGTTTGAGGCAATTCTGAAGGGGTGACTTCTGGCAAATACTCACGACGCGCCAAAATAATCGCTCCTACCATTGCCATTAATAGCAATACCGAAGCCAATTCAAAAGGTAATAAAAAGTCAGAGAAGAAATGCTCACCAATTAACACAATAGTGCTTTCTCCGGTTGCTGGAGTAGTGGAGTAAGCCCAAGGTGTAGCTAATACCATTGTGCTTAATAGCGCGAACAAACCGACAGCAACGATCGCAGTCAGGATTTTTCTTACGCCAGCACTGGGGAAGGGGGTAAAATTCTGGCGTTTGTTCACCAACATAATGGCAAACAAAATCAGCACGTTGACTGCTCCCACGTAGATCAGCACTTGGGCGGCGGCGACAAAATCACCATTCAACAACAGGTACAAACCCGCGATGCTGATAAACACTCCTCCCAACATAAAGGCAGAATAAACAATGCTGGATGCTAGCACCACACCAAGGGCTGTTCCAATCATCATTACGGCCAGTATGCCGAAGGTAACAAGTTGTACTCCTTCCGCTAGATTCACTGTTTTTTGTCCTCAGTTAATAGTCAATAGTCAATAGTCAATAGTCAACAGTCAACAGTCAATAGGTAAAACACTATGGACTTTTGACTGTTGACTCTGAACTAATCTCATTTTTCCACTTGTTCTACTAGGTCTTCTGGACGTGCGCCAGCGCGGGGTGCATCGGCGGGTAGATCGTGGGGGTCAAGAACGCCTTTAGGTAGGTAAACCAATTCGCGTAATGGTGTGACCATTGGGTCATTTGTAACTTTGTAGGGCAGACGACCTAAGGCCACATTATCATAGTTGAGTTCATGGCGATCGTAGGCGGCTAGCTCGTACTCTTCTGTCATGGAGAGACAGTTTGTGGGACAATACTCCACGCAGTTACCGCAGAAAATACAAACCCCGAAGTCAATACTGTAGTGCTTAAGCTTTTTCTTTTTGGTAGCTTTGTCAAATTCCCAGTCAACTACAGGTAAATTAATGGGGCAAACGCGCACACATACTTCACAGGCGATACACTTATCAAATTCATAGTGAATCCGACCACGAAATCTTTCACCAGGGATGAGTTTTTCGTAAGGGTACTGTACAGTGACCGGACGGCGGCGCATATGGTCGAAGGTGACGGATAAGCCTTGACCGATGTAACGGCCAGCTTGTATCGCTTCTTTGCCGTAATCAACAACTTGTTTGAGGAACTTTAGCATTTTGTCTCTCTCTCTTGGGAATTTTGGATTTTGGATTTTAGATTTTGGCATAAATCTAAAATCTCAAATCTCAAATTGGACTAACCACCGAAGGCGACGGGAAAGGCCAGTTTCAAGGCTGCGGTTACTAATAGATTTACTAGTCCCACTGGTAATAAAAATTTCCATCCCAAATCTAGCAACTGGTCAATCCGTACCCGTGGTACTGTCCAGCGTAAGAGAATGGCAATGAAGATGAGGAAGTAAGCTTTGATTAGAGTCATGATGATACCCAAAGCAGCGTTAACTACTTCAAGTATGGGATTGACTTCAGTAATTCCTAACCAGCCTGCTAAAACATTGATAGGAATGGGAGAATCCCAACCACCCAAGTACAAAACTGCCACCAATAATGCAGAAAGCACTAGGTTGACGTAGGAACTGAGATAAAACAGGGCAAATTTCATCCCAGAGTATTCAGTTTGATAACCTGCAACTAGTTCTTCTTCAGCTTCTGGCAAGTCAAAGGGTAAGCGTTCGCATTCAGCTAAAGCCGCAATCCAGAAAATGAGAAAGCCCAAAGGTTGTCGCCAAATGTTCCAACCCAAAAGACCGTAGCCGGACTGTTGGTTGACGATATCCACGGTGCTGAGGCTGTTAGACATCATCACGATCGCTAACACACTCAACGCCAAGGGAATTTCATAACTAATTGATTGCGCTGCTGCTCTCAAGCCACCCAATAGGGAGTATTTATTGTTGGAGGCGTAACCAGCCATCAATAACCCAATCGGTTGGATGCTTGATAAAGCAATCCACAGGAATATCCCTGTCCCAATATTAGTGATGACAATATTCTGTCCAAACGGAACAATTAAATAAGACAGAAACACTGGCAACACAACGAGAATGGGGCCGAGGGTAAATAACCAAGGGTCAGCTTGTGCCGGTACGATATCTTCTTTAAATACCAGCTTCAAACCGTCGGCGACGGGAGCTAATAAGCCCAAAGGCCCGATATATTCGGGGCCAATTCGCTGTTGTGCGGCGGCGGAAATCTTCCGTTCTAACCAAACACAAACAAGTACACCCACTGTTGCCCCAATGAGCATCAGGATCATGGGCAGAGGCATCCAAATTGCTTTAGCTGCCCCCTGTGGGAGTCCTAAATCCATCAAGGATTTAATAAAAGTTCCTTGGAGGTCAATTCCTGAATTCATGTTTCTGCTCTTTAAGTCATCAAGTCATGGTGCTGCACAATCATTAGTTAAACTAATGATTGAAATAACACCCATTTATCTCTCTATTGAGATGACACCTGAGTTAATATTTTTTGCCAATACCCATGCCTAGTATATCGCCCGATGGTTTTTGGCTTCTGTAGCTACACAAGAACTTCTACTTATAGCTAGGATTGAGATTCGCTATGTCTTAGAGAATAGAGCGTAGAAAAAGGCAAAAGTAAAAAGTAAAAAGGTAAAAGATTTTTTTCTTTTGCCTTTTACCTTTTACCTTTGGACTTACTGCCCCTTCCTTTTGGCAACAGTTCTCCATTGTCACTGAGAGTGTAGTGAAGTGATTGACAATGGAATTAATTGTCCTAAGTGCCTTCATACAGAAGTGTGGCAAAGTCGCTCAGTAATTCTCCCCCTGCGCCCTGCTCCTGAAGCCCCTCTGCATCTTTAGCGTTGGTCGAGGGGTGTGTAAGGCATATCGTGATGACCGTTATACACCTGAGTAGGACGGAAAATCCGGTTTTCTGCTAGCTGTTCTTTCCAGTGCGCTAGCCAACCAGCTACACGAGCGATCGCAAATATTGGTGTAAACAAATCTGTGGGAATTCCCATCTTTCTATACACCAAACCAGAGTAAAAGTCAACATTAGGATAAATCCCTTTGTGACCCAATTTCTCTTCCACCACCCGTTCCATTTCTTGGGCAATGTCGTAGTATTTATCTGCGCCAAACTTAGCAAATAATTGCTCGGCTAAGTCTTGCAGAATAATGGCTCTGGGGTCTTTCACTTTGTAGACGCGATGACCAAAGCCCATGAGCTTCTGTTTATTTTGTAGCCGTTCCTCAACATAAGGGCGGACATTCTCCACAGAGCCAATTTCTTCCAACATTTGGATGACTTCTTCGTTAGCACCACCATGAAGCGGGCCGCCTAAAGTTCCTACAGCACTAGCAACCACCGCATAAGGGTCGGTTAAAGTGGAAGCTGTCACCCTAGCACTAAAGGTAGAAGCATTCATCGTATGCTCAACATGGAGAATCAAGCAGACATCAAAAATTTTCGCCGCTAATTCATCCGGTTCTTTCTCGTTGAGCATGTAGAGAAAATTGGCAGAATAATCTAAGTCATCGCGGGGTTTAACGGGGTCATTACCTTTCCGCATCAACTGAAATGCTGCCACCATTGTGGGAATTGTCGCGATGAGGCGCACCACAGAATCCCGAATATAGGCAGGATTATGTAAATCCCGTAGCGAGTAGAACAAGCCTAAAGCCGCCGCAGAGGCTTGCAGCGCATCCATCGGATGACCGCTTTCGGGAAAACATTTCATCATATCCCGAATGCGGTACTTGATTCGCCTGTGGAGGCGAACTTCTTCCTCAAATGCTTGTAATTCATCTTTCGTGGGTAATTTTCCCCAGATTAGAAGGTAAGCAGTTTCCAAGAATGTACTTTTGGCTGCTAGTTCCTCAATCCGAATGCCACGATACTCAAGTATTCCCTTCTGCCCATCTACATAACTGATACTCGATTGGGCGGCGGGAATGCCTTCTAAACCAGGCTTGTATTCGCACACCATCATGGCAACACCATTTGCTTAATGAAATATCCGACACGCTAACTTACCAGAAATGATGGTTGCCATAACAGTAACCTAGCTAACAACAATTCTTTAACAAATTATTGCCAAACTGTTATAGCAAGTACCTGGGAGGTGTCAACCAAAACATCTGACTTCTACCCACAGGTTCCCCACTTTCTGGCAGTTTTACTCCGATCATACCTGCTTTTTTGAGGACTAAGCCGCCTTTGACTTCCCCCCATAGCAGAATTTCTGCCCAATTACTCAAACAAGGTTCATGTCCTACTACGGCTAATTGGGTGTTTGGGGCAAAGTTTTTGGGTTGCAACCAGTAATCTAACCAACTGGAAATATGACCATTGGGAGCTAGATGGTTTGATTCCTCCATCTGAGAACTCAATCCTACTTCTAGGAGAATTTCGGCGGTTTGTCTAGCACGTACTAAAGGACTAGTCACTATCAAATCAAACTGCAAACCCAGTTTTACTAATCGCTGGGCGACCTTCTCCGTTTTTTGCCTTCCTTCTTTGGTCAGTTGGCGTTCTTCGTCTTTAATTCCCGCCTGTTGTTCTTCGGCTATGCCATGACGAATCAGATAAACTTCCACAGTGACACCCAACCTGAATTAACATATTTTATTTTGAAATATGTCAGCCAGATATTGGCGATCGCAATCGCTCTCTTAAGTACATTATCGGAATTAGCGATCACGCTATAAATGCAGTAAAGAACAACAAGCCTCAGAATTAATTCTGAGGCTTGACTAGCTGAGGACTACTTTAAGTTTTGAAAGATATTAGCCCTCAATCTCTATTAATGGAATAAAAGCTCACTCTGATTGAATTGGGTTATCTTTAGGGTTCACCAATTTCAGTAATTTCTGCTTAATTTGTGCATCGAATACTTCCCACTTCATTCTGGCATAAGCAGAGTTTTCATTTCCTCCAGATAAGAAACCCATCGGAATTTCAAAGCCACCAGCACCCGTTCTTCCACCACCAAAAAATCGTCCGGTGCTATCTTGTCCAAAGGCTTCTTTAATAAATTCATCAGGATCAAGGGTGAGTTTGGTGGTTCTCAGTGAACCAATCACTACTTCTAGTTCATCATCTTCATCGTGAACAATGCCATAAACTACAGCAGTATGCACGTTTTCTTCTGTGACTAGAAAATCTGCGGCTTGGGGGATAGCGTCGCGGTCATCATAGCGTAAGTAACCAACACCAGCAATGGAAAAGTTATTTTGGACGATCCGATTTTTCAGCGATCGCTCAATCACATCCATCACCCGCTTAGAACGGTTAGCCTGAAGAATTGCATTCAGCAGTTGGGCATCATAAAATCGGCTCAGATAAGCTGCTGCCATAAAGTCTTCTTCTTGGGCTTGCATCAGGCGATTCGTGTCTGAGCGTAAACCGTGCATCAAAGCCGTAGCGCATTTGACGTGTTGACTAATGCTACTATCTAAAGCTAATAACCCAGATTGCAGATACTGTGTAAAAATTGTGGCTGTGGCGCGTACATAAGGACGCACATCCACAAACTCTGATTTGAGTTCGGCTTGTAAGCTGTGATGGTCGATTACTGCTACTATCGGTATGCCTGCTTGCTCTACAGATGTCAGTAGTTGACTGGTGGTTCCTTGGTTATCAATTAAAACTAACCCTTGATAACAAGATAAATCTTTCGTTTTGATAGTTTGTGGTGTCCAGCGTTGTGCAGGTAAGCCTGTAAGCTTCACTAAAGCAATATTTTCTTGATGACTTAATGTCCCAGCATAAATAATTTCACACTTGATATCGTATTGCTGGGCAATTAGCTGGTAAGTCCAAGCACAAGAAAGGGCATCAGGATCTGGAAAATCTTGCAAAATGATCAACTGACGCTCATGTCGGTGCGATAATAAGGTCTTTTGCAATTCTTCTGATTTTTGGAATGCTAGCGAATTGCTACGTTGTCCTACATATATCCCTACCGCTTCAGGTGTAGATGTTGACAATATAGGTTTAGTCAGCGAGATTTCTGTTTCTTTGTCTACGTCTGGTTCCTCCGGATTGGACTCCGTAGTCAATGAAAAACTATCAGACTGCTTAATAAAAGAAGAATTCAATTGCATAGTATGATTTGTTCTAAGTGTGAGGCTCTATTAATTTTGTTTAGAGTCACTACGATCAGCACTTGACTGCTCCAACCTCACATCCTGATCTTCGCAAAAATCTGAGCAGATAGGGATGTATATCTCGGTATATTTTTTGTCAAGCAGATAGTTCACCAATTTGCTCAATTTTACCAGAAGGCATATCAAGGCTGAAAATAAATCATTCTGGTCTAGTCAAGCGCATCTACCATGATGAATAATCCGTGGATTGGCTATGTAGTTGAATAAACAGGTGGAGTATGTAGAGTCGTTAACTTTGATAAAACGGGTTATGAGACTGTTTGTCTTCAAAATTAAAATTACTAATATTTCTGAGACCAAGTAGATTTTAGTTTAATTAAAAATACCTTGGTGCCCGATCGCTCCCAGGTACAGTCCCCATTATAACCTTTCTCTCACGGTCAGACGAATGATTTTGGGAACCACCAGCAACTCTAGATTCAGATGCCACAAATATTTTTGAGAAGTTTAGTTTTTATTAGGAGTTTATGAGTTATAATTGGTTGCTGGCAGATTGACCTAATGTTTATGCTACGTTTGCGTCCAAGAAAATTTTTAATAAAATCACTAAAACTCACACCCAACGAAATCCGCGCGGACGTAGCACCCGGATATAGTGACACAGCTACCGGGTACTAGGAGTTGTCAGGTTTATGTTCACACTAGAGTCCTATAACATATTTTTGCCACTCTTGATGCAGTCCACTCTTCAAATGCTTGCTCACCTCAAAGTAGAGGCTGCTGTAAGGTTGGCGAGGCTGGTGACGCAAAAGCATATGTGCTTCTTGGGGTGTTCTACTACCCTTCTTGACGTTACAACGAACGCAAGCTGTGACAATGTTTTCCCAGGTATCGCCCCCACCACGCGATCGCGGTATCACATGGTCTAAAGTCAGTTCATCGCCTGTATAACCGCAGTATTGACAAGTATGTCCATCGCGGTGCAGTATATTCCGGCGAGTAAGAGGTATTTCCTTGTAGGGAACACGCACATAATGGCGCAACCTAATTACGGTGGGTAGAGGGAAATCTGTATAGAGAAACCTACCGTTGTGTTCAACACGTTCTGCTTTGCCCTTGATCAACAGAACCGTAGCACGACGCCAGCTCGTTATATTGAGCGGTTCGTAAGAGGCATTTAGGACTAAAACCTTCCCCATTGATTGACGCTCAAGGTATTAGTTTTACATATATTAACACGAATCTCCGCTCATTGGGAGATGAGAATAAATTATACTTCCTCCATAATTTCGGAAAATATACAGATAGAAGAAGATAATTGCTGACATGATCAGCCAAACTACCCTTTCCATAATGCTTTCAGCATCATCAAGAAAGGCTTTATTCTCCTTTAATCTCATATCCAGTAGTAAATATAAATTAATAAATCTACTTTTGGGAGTTCATCTATAAATTGCCGACTGACCTAAATTTGCTCACTACCCAAGAGATTCTCAGCAGTAACTACTATGTGATGTGACTACCGCCACCAAATCTATGAATGGCGTAAAGTAAATCATCACCTTTCCACAGGAGGAGAAAATTTTTCATGACTAAACCAGCCATATTTCTCTTGATTCCGTAATAAAGGTTAAACTTGTTGACTAAATTTGATCTATCTAACGCAATTGAATATAAAAATTAGTAACAAAACTAAGAACCTCAAGAGTGGTGAGAGAGAGGGAGGAGAAATGTTCAGTCGCAAACAAGCAGCAAGCATGGCTGCTCATCAACAGTGTGACACCTATGCTTGGTTTTCCCAGCGCGCGTGGGTGGAAATAGACCTAGGAGCTTTAACTCACAACGTACAACAAATTAAGCAAATCTTATCACCACATACTCAATTGATGGCTGTGGTCAAAGCCGATGCTTATGGTCATGGTGCAGTTACAGTTGCTCAAATAGCATTACAAGCAGGTGCAACCTGGTTGGGAGTTGCTACCGTTCCTGAAGGGATTCAACTCAGAGAAGGTGGTATTAAAGCCCCGATATTGATTTTAGGTGCAACCCACACTCCAGAACAAATTCATGCGATCGCTCATTGGCAACTCCAACCAACAATCGGCAGTCCCAAACAAGCTTTAATAGTCTCTAACACTTTAGAAAATATTCAATATGGTTCGCCCATTCCTGTGCATATTAAATTAGATACAGGAATGTCTAGGCTAGGTACTGACTGGCAAAAAGCTGGAGAATTTGTCCAATTAGTGGATCGGCTACCTCATCTTGAAATAGCCAGTATTTACTCCCACTTAGCGACAGCAGACAGCCCAGATAGAGCAATTATGCACCAGCAGCATCAAAGATTTGAAGAAGCGATCGCTCAGATCCAAGCTTTAGGTATCAAAATTCCTAGCTTGCACTTAGCTAACTCAGCTGCTATCCTTGCAGACTCAACATTACACTACGACTTAGTGCGCGCTGGTCTGGCTGTATATGGACTATACCCAGCCCCACATTTACAACATACTATCAACCTCAAGCCTGTCCTCCAACTCAAAGCCAGAATTACTCATATTAAAACCATTGCTGCTGGTACAGGTGTCAGCTACGGTCATCAATTTATTGCTCCTAGTGAAATGCGTCTGGCCGTTGTTGGTATTGGTTACGCAGACGGTGTACCACGTAAT